>JAZQDF010000059.1:0-2514 GCA_045546635.1 Eubacteriales bacterium | reverse complement strand
AGGTAAGAAATCAGTACATCTTCGGCGGCAGCCTTATCGTAGCTCCTATTACCAGACCGTCTGATAAACGCCTTAACCTTGCTTACACAGACGTGTGGCTTCCGAAAGGAAGATTTACAGACATATTCTCGGGCAGAATTTATAATGGCGGCAAATTTGTCCGTATGTACCGAGATATTGACTCTATACCCGTGCTGGCACCCGAGGGAACAATCCTTCCGATGTACCGTAGTGACAGAACCAACGATCTCTCCCTTGACCAGCCCCTTGAAATACATATCTGGCGTGGTAACGGCAGCTACGAGCTTTACGAGGATGACGGCGAAACCACGGCATACAGAGAGGGTAGATTTGCTATTACCGAATTCAACCTTGAGGAGCGTGGCAACAGCCTTCGCCTGACCGTTACACCGCCGAGGGACTCTATGGGACTTCTTCCTTGCGAAAGGGAAATGCACATCATCTTCCGCGATGTTATGACGGAGGATGTTAAGATAACCGTAGCAAGCGAGCCGATTACGGTCGAGCTTCACGACGTCAAGCCACGTCAGAACGAAAGCCACGACGAAATTAAGAGTGCCATCCTTACCAGAGTGCAGGGAAGCAACGACCGCAAGAACGCGAAATTCCGCGGCAAGCTCCCCCGTTACGTCAGGGACGTCCTCTCCGAGCTTGATGCACTCTACACCCCCGATAAATAAAAAAGCAGCCCGAGGGCTGCTTTCTTCTTATAACTCAGAATGGGAATTATTAAATTGAAACTATCTGTTTGATCGTTTTGATCTCATTTGATCTCCTTTGATGGTTTTATATACTATAGCATATTTGTCAAATGAATACGACCAAGCTTAATTCGCATTTCAAAATGCTATCTAAAATGAAAAAACCTTATGCAACCAAAAGTTGCGTGATAGTTGGTTGCGTTTTATCGGCTTTAATGATAAAATATCATCATAAGGATGAAGGGCTGATAGTGTACCTCTCATCTTAAATAAAAAAAACGGAGGTTATTTATATGACGATCGGCGAGCGTATTGCAAAATGCCGTAAAGAAAAGAACTTATCGCAGGAATATATTGCCGAGCAGCTTGAGGTGTCAAGGCAGGCTGTTTCAAAATGGGAGACCAATCAGACAGAGCCGGACACGGGCAATCTTATCAAGCTCGCACAACTGTTCGGTGTCAGCGTTGAATACCTGGCAAGCGGGGAGGAGAAATCCCCAAGGATCGTCTATATTGAAAAGGCTCTGCCCGTTTTCAAGATCATAGGCATTGTGCTTATTGCTCTTGGCGGTCTATCCCTCATACTCGGTGCAATTATGCCCTTTATGCTTGGTATAGGAATTGTGACGGCGGCGTTTGGCGTATTGCTTATGCTGCTGAAAAAGGACGGCCTTATCCTCAGCGGTATTATACTTGTGATCGGTGTAGTGTTGTTTTTGGTACAAGGAATTTTCTTTGGTATCGACACACCTATAATGTGCTTGATTGCGGCTATCTCGGTTGGCTTACCTATTCTGACTTACGCCGTCATAAAGCTTGTAAAGAAGATTAAGGCAGAAGGAACGATCAAGAAGCTTAAAGATGATCCTACGCTTATTAAGAGAATCATTTTTGTCATCGTAATTGCCGCTATCGTTCTTGTTGCAATAGCTGTTCCGACAAGCATAGCAATTGAAAAACGCAAAAATGCCTTTGAAAAGGCTAAATTCTTTTCTTCCGAAAGGCTCTCGGAATTTATGGTAGAGGGCTTGCCTGCACCGACGGATATTGACTCAATCAATTTGAACAGCGAAACAATTCTATTTTACGTTGAATCGGATGAATTTCACGAGTACCTTGAAAGCGTGTATAACTATTTGATCGGGAGAGACTTCAAGCATCTCGGAACACGTGGCGAGGTTATATACGCCGAGGGAGAAGCGAAACAATACGCATTTTTACCGCACGACAAGCACCTTCACTACGGTAAAGATAAGCACTCCGGGTTTAATTTAAGCGGAAATCCCGACGCCTATTACTTTGTTTTTAGCAACAGCACAAAGAACGAGGAAACGGGCGAAATCGAGTGCTGTGTAATTCATATAGAGAGCGTAGAAAAATCCAAGGCTGTTATTGATGGTAAAACATTCGATTACAACACCGTTATGTCCATTTATCGTGAAAGCCTTTCGGAGGGTTACAAATATCCCACCTATACCATTGAATACGTGGAAAACGTCTGGCACGTTGACCTTGCAGATTATATCCTGCCAAATCAACCTACCTTCTCTTTGCCCGGAAAGGAAGTCACGGTACGAATAAAGCCACAGAGCGAGGAAATTGAGCTTTGGATGGACGGAGGTAAACAGATTAAGCGCACCGCCATGACAGACGAGTATTGGGAATACACCTTCACAATGCCGGAAAACAATATTAAACTGTTATTACACCCCAAAGGATTACACTAAGTACACACAGACTTAACAAGATCATCGGCAGACTACAAATCGTAGTCTGCCGTTTTTTTCGTCTA
>JAZQDF010000058.1:0-2558 GCA_045546635.1 Eubacteriales bacterium | reverse complement strand
CATGGCTACGATCCGACTTGCGTTTTTGCTAACTTTAGGTTGCAAAAACGCTCTTTTTGTCGTTTTTTTAAAAACGAATCTTGAATTGAGAATCTAAACTAAATCTTATATTGCCCGGATACCACCTTGCCGAGAATACGGATACGGTCGAGCTGACTGCCTGAATATCGCATTGGCTTGTAGGTTGGGTTCTCGGGCATAAGGGTAAGTATACCGTCCTCGCGGTTAAAATACACACGCTTTACGGTAGCCTCGTCGTCGATAAGCACCACGGCTATCTCGCCGTCATCAACGCTTTCCTGCTTCTTTACGAACAGTAGATCGCCGTGAAATATCCTGGCGTTTATCATACTGTCGCCCTTGGCAGTAAGGCAGAAGTCGGCGGCAAGATCGGCGTTCGCACGGGCATAACAATCCCGCTCCTCTCCTGCAAATATAGGCTCGCCGCAGGCAACGTTGCCAAGCATCGGCAGGCTCTTCGTTTCCGCCGCCACGAGGCTTGCCACAGTAATATTATTAAAGGAAGGAATATCATCTCCCTCCCATCCCATAAGGCTTGACGGCGTTGTTCCCAGCACCGCTGCCAATGCGACTATTTTGTCGTGGGGAATATTAGTGATGGCTCCCGTCTCGTATCTGTGCACGGTCTGTCTGCTGGTTCCGATCCTCTCCGCAACCTGCTCAAGCGACAGTCCCATCTTTTTTCTCAGCTCTCGTATTTTCCTGGATATCAAGCTTGTCACCTCTCTTAAAAAAATTGTAAAACAGATAATTATGCATATATTCGGTAGCTTTATACCTGAAAAGCCACCTGTTTTAGCGTTAACAAAACGCCAAATTCTGCCTCGGTTTTTCTTCCTCGACATATTCTGCCTAATTATAACATATTGTCACGTAATATGCAATACTTTTTCTCAAATTTTTTCAAAATTGTCACTTGACAAGCAACAACACATGTGCTATAATTGTCACGCAACAAGCAACAAAATGCTTTTATCACTCGACGAAAATCTCACCACAGGTGACAAACATCAAAAAAGAAAGGAATTGTCCAAAGAATGTATACGTGTCTGAACACAAACGAGGGACTTCCGCCAAGACTGTACAGAAGTCCCTTGGAGATCCACCGCGATATTGCAGTCATTTCCCGCAAGATCAGGGAAAACGAGGAAATGCTGTCCGTACACAACCTGCTTATTGAGATGATACCTCTCTGGGCAGAGCAGTCACCCGAAAGGTGGCTGCCGGAGCTTGAGGCAACCGTTGCCGAGGCTCGCGAGGCACTTGACAATCTTAAAATGCTGCAGATAGCTCTTGAGGAGCTGTCTGTTGAATTGGAGGAAGTAAGATGGATTATGAATCATTGATGCCGACAGAGCTTGATAATCTTATAGTTGCTCTCTGTGCCGATTATCTTCGCCGTGCAGACATAATATCCCGCAGGGATGCACCCTATAATGTGATTATGGAATACCGTTTCCTGAATTACCGCATTATGAATGCCGCTATGGAGATCGCAGGCAGCCGCGATGCCATACTCTTCGTTTACGACATCGGCAACAACGTAGGCTATGCGTCGAGCGATCTGTACTCTCTTTCCGAGGCAGTATATAAGGAACGAAAGATGGAGGTGAAGAATAATATAGCACGCCGCCTCTCGCTTATGTAAAAAAGATTTTCTCTCGCCAGAGAGTGACATATTTTTTATTCTCGGTGTGTTAAAATGTATTTTACAAACCAAAGGAGATAGAAAATGCAAAAGGACGTTGTTTTTAGCGAGGATAACGGACGGCTTACCGCCCGTATTATCGGTGATATCGATCACCATACCGCAAAGCCCACACGGGAGAGGATCGATGCGAGGCTTTTTGAGAGCAGACCGCATATCCTTATTATAGATTTTTCCGGGGTGGAGTTTATGGACAGCTCGGGACTCGGGCTTATTCTCGGCAGGGTAGAGAAGGCGTCTGCCCTCGGATGTGAGGTGCTGCTGACCGGGGCATCTCCCCGACTTATGAAGCTTATCAGCCTGGCGGGGATAGACAGGGTACGCCACCTGACCGTCGTAAAGTAACAAGGAAGGAAAAGAAAATGAAGAAGAAAATTAACGAAATGGAATTGACACTTCCTGCTATAAGCATCAATGAGGCGGTGTCACGCTCGGTGGTTTCGGCATTCGTGGCAGAGCTTAATCCTACGGTAGAGGAGCTTGGTGACCTTCGCTGTGCCGTCAGCGAGGCGGTTACCAACTGCATCGTCCACGCCTACGGGACAAGAAAATATCCCGACGTCGGCTATATTTACATATCCGTCAGACTTTACGACAACAGAGAGATAACGGTAGAAATTACCGACGAGGGCTGCGGCATCGAGGATATCGAGCTTGCCCGTCGGCCTCACTTCACGGGGGGAGAGTCGGGCGAGAGATGCGGTATGGGATTTCTCGTGATGGAGAGCTTTACCGACTACCTCAGCGTCAACTCGCAGAGGGGTGTGGGAACAAGCGTGCTTATGAGGAAAAATCTGAAGCCCTGACCGAAGGATAGAAATGAAAATTA
>JAZQDF010000057.1:0-4449 GCA_045546635.1 Eubacteriales bacterium | reverse complement strand
CCTCTTGAAACTATTATACTTCCTAAAAGTAAAAATTGCAAGGCAAAGCCTTGCAAACTTCTTCACTATTCACTATTACTTATTACTTCCAAAAAAATTCCTCTTTGCAGAGAAAAGTGAAGAGTGAAAAGTGAAGAGGTAAAAAAATATCCTCGGAACAAGTCCGAGGAATTTTTTTGGTGGCGGAGAAGGGATTTGAACCACATGACCTTCGGGTTATGAGCCCGACGAGCTACCAGACTGCTCCACTCCGCGATACTATTGGTGCCGGAAGCCGGGGTCGAACCGGTACGAGAAATTAATCTCACGGGATTTTAAGTCCCGGGCGTCTGCCAATTCCGCCATTCCGGCATACACGACCTTAGATTTCCTAATCGCCTTTATATTATAGCACCACTTCTCGGAAATGTCAACCCCTTTTTTCTCTTTTTTGAAAAAAAGTAATTTTCTTATTGACAAGCCCTCTTTTTTGTGGTATTATATACAAGGTAATTTACGCCCTGATATATTATACGTAATATTTTGTGTGTTTATTACTTTTTCGTGAAACAAGCTTCACGAGCGACTAAAAACAATATCGAATAATAGCACAATTTTGCATTGTGGTAGAAATATTTTGGCTCTGCCGAAGATACCCTCACTTGCCGCTTACAAGCGAGCTTGACGCAGCTATGTGGGGTATGCGAAGCGGATTCGTGAAACTTGTTTCACGAGCCACTTCGAAATAGGACTGCTTATCATAATGCAATAGCGTGCATTATAATAAGCAGGAATATCGAAGCGGTCACAACGAGGCGGTCTTGAAAATTTGCAGTCGCGAGTTTCTGTAAAGTACCAAAAAGCCTTGACGTGCCTGACATTTCTGCCCTTCCGATAGTGCAGAAAAATATTCCTTCTAAAACTTTTGCTAAAAAAATCGCGAATCTAAAAACTTAATAGTCTTATACGGAGAGGTATCGAAGTGGTCATAACGAGGCGGTCTTGAAAACCGTTTGGGGGCAACCCCACAAGGGTTCGAATCCCTTCCTCTCCGCCAAAATAGCGGCTAAACACCGCGTTAGCCGCAAGGGATAACCTTGCGGCTAATTTAATAATTACGCATATAATGATAACAAAAACCTTTGGAGGAATATTCATGCCAACAAGTAGAGAAACAATCAAATATGAGAATCACTTTCTTTCTAATGTGATCTGCCGCGTTGATTTTGAATCAGATATTAGCAACGAAACGATTTCTCAACTTGCTATGTCAACCGAGATTACACAATATTTTTCTATAAGGGGAAAAGACACTGTGGAAGAAGGTACAAATTTCAATGTTGTTCAAAAACCTGGTGCCAATCCTCAAATATTCCAAGAAAGAGTTTCTTTTGTAAGAAAAGAGTTTATCAATTCACTTGGAAAAAATAAATGTAGTATTTCTCCCAAATTTTTAATCTTAGAATATGGTGCCTATGTTTCTTTTGAAGAACTGAAAAATCATTTCATGCAAATAATTCAAAAGATTAAAGACTTATCTGGTGATATACAAATTTCACGATTTGGATTAAGATACATCAACACATTTAATGTAGATAATATTCGCATATTTAAGTCTTATTTTGCCAATGAGATTAGTGGGTTTGTTTCCTTGTCTGCGCCAAGCAATACGTTATTGTCTCGGGCTATGGGTAAAATTGAATACATAAATTCTGATGTTCGTTTGAATATGAACTTTGGCGAATTCAATCGAAATTATCCGGGGGCCATTCAAAAACATGATTTTGTGTTGGATTATGATGCCTTTATTCAAGGCAATTACAAACTATCAGATGCTTTTCCTCAAAAATTAGACATTTCACATAATATGATTCAAGATGTATTTGAAAATAGTATTACCGATAAATTACGTGAATTGATGAAATAATCATGGATAACGAAAAAACATACGAATCTATAAGTGAAACATTATCGTCCAATGATACAGATATATATTCGACGGTAATAAAAAACGAAGATAATATCTATACAGTAGCCGGTGCAGGAACCCATGCGATAACTTCTTCACCACCTATTGATGTGCTTAAGACAACCGCAGGAACTCCGTCTTATGAAGTTCCCAAAATTGTTAAAGTAAAAAAATATCGACTATATAAAGAGGGCACAAAAAATGGCAACAGTATGTAAGACAACCTCTGCAAATGTGTCCGATCCAATTTTGCAAGGAGACATTTTTAAAAACATCTCTTACATATATAAGACATCTGAATCTGCTGAATATGTTGATATTACAGAGTTTGAATTCCCATATATCATTGTTTTGAGTCAAGCATGTGATATTTCAGCAATGAGCAAAATGCTTGATGAAGGCGGAAAAACACTGAAATTTATGCCGTCGGTATTGGTAGCTCCTATTTACGACAAAGATATGTTAAAAACTGGAGAAGCTCTGTCAGAAATTATTAATTCCGTTGATTTTTCAATGTCTAAGGAGAATCTTTTTTCAAGCAGAGATTTTGAAATAATAAAAAATGATGATCATTCAAGGTTTCATGTCTTAAATCTTGAAGACAAAAACTTAATTGAATTTGGATCACCCATTATAGATTTCAAACATTATTTTACAGTTTCTCCAGAATATTTGCATTCTATCCGGGATAGAAGAGTGTGTCATATGGAACAACTTTTTTGCGAACAAATAACATTAAGATTTGCAAATCATTTGTCAAGAGTAGCAATTCCATAATAACACACCGACTATACAAAAAGTACAGCACAACTTGACTAGTCGAGCTGTGCTTTTTGTGGATTAAGAGAATAATATTTATATGCCACTCCGATTTTTGCGTATTCTTAAACGCCTTGTCGGTTGCGAGGTAGTTATTGATGCTTTGCTTTGAGATGTAGAACTTACCCGTGATGTTCACGGCGTATATGTATTTTCTCTGCACGTACCGAAGGATTGTTCTTCCGTGGTAACCTGTCAGCTCGGCGACATCGTCCACGGTGAGCGTGTCGGGTACGGCAGAAAGAAGATCTTCGAGCATTTCCTTGAACCTTGCTCGCTCCTTTCCACGGAGCTTATAATTCGTATTATCAAAATAACCCCCACAGTTCGAGCCTTGCGACTCGGTTCTGCGAGGGTTATTTGTCTTTTTTGCGTTAAAAATACCGACGGGGATTTCTTTCCGCTTCTCGCGGTCGCTCTTTGCCATGTAGGCGAGAACATCCTCCTTTCTGATAGTATACTTGTGCGTAGGCGTATTGCGAATTTCGCACGGAATGATACCGTTCTGCAGCATCCACGCCGCCTTGCGTTTGCTGATGTGGAGCATTTTGTAAAGCTGCTCCAAGGAGATGATCTCGCAGTTTTTCATGGATAATCCTCGCTTTCGGGGTTGATACTCATACACTTTCAATAGCTCTGCCGGCTTCGCTCTTGGCGTTGGCATCAAGGTGGGAATAAAAAAACGCAGTCGTGCTCATATTGCTGTGTCCAAGCCACACTTGAATGATTTTCATATTGATATTCTTTGCGACCAAGAGCGATGCACAGGTGTGATGCAGGTCATGAAATCGGATCGGTCTCAGTCCGTATTTCTTCAGCACCTCGGGAAACCGCGTGGTCACGTAACCGCACGCTAGCCATATCCACCTTTAAAAAGCGTCAAGGCTAAAAAAACTTCACCTTTGGTGAATATCCCTCTTCCAAGACTGCCATACAAATTGGGATTTTTTACCGGAGGACTTTATTCGTTGATTAGTCTAATTAAGTTATTGCATCACAAAGTTATATGCAAAAGAGAGCTTGAGTGTTTTTTAAAACAATAAGCAAAAGTAAAGCCGACGAGTTTTTGCTCGTCGGCTTTTGGGTCTAAATGTTAATTCAATCGGTGTTAATCAATTGTTTTCACGTTCACGTCAATAAGAAAAATTTTCTTATCAAATCCTCCACGCTTTTTGGCTTTCTCGGCTCTCACGGCCTCTAATTCTTCGAGAGTGTAACCACGTGCAATCGCTGCTGCTTGTATTAGCTCCAGCAGGTCTGCCAGCTCCTCGATGCTTTGGTCTTGGTGATACTCCAAGAGCTCCTCGTCGAGCTTGGCATCAAGCATCTTCAGATACTCATCGTCCGAGAGAATCCGAGTTCTGCACTCGTTTCCCGACTCCTCTATAATGTCGGGAATCAAATCTCTCACTAGCTTGTTATATATTTTGGTTGCCATAGCTACCTCTCAATCTCGCCCTTCCAGTCGAGGATACCGCCAAACTCAACAACGTTGGTGTAGCCGAGCTTCACCAGCTTTTCAGAGGCTTCCTTGCTTCGTCTGCCACTTCTGCAATACACAAGTATCAGCTGTGCCTTGTCGGGAAGCTCGTCAATCTCGGCGGTGCCTATTTCCTCGTTTGGGACGTTATTCGCACCCGGGATATGCCCCTCGGCATATTCGTCAGGTCTACGCACGTCGA
>JAZQDF010000056.1:0-2986 GCA_045546635.1 Eubacteriales bacterium | reverse complement strand
AGTATCTTCAGGAGAATATCGTTACGATGCGTAATGGCAGATACGTTATTCCCGTTAAGGCAGAGTACAGAAATGAAATAAAGGGACTCGTTCACGATACCTCATCCTCGGGTGCTACGCTGTTTATAGAGCCCATCAGCGTGGTCGAAGCAAACAACGAGCTTAAAACCCTCGCCGCTGAGGAGGAGAGAGAGATCGAGCGTATTCTCGCCAGCCTCTCGGCAGAGTGCGGTGATGCCTCGTCGGTTATTTCTATTAATTACCACAGCATAACCGAGCTCTCCTTTGCCTTCGCCTGTGCAACGCTTGCAAATCAGATGCGTGCGGAGATGCCGAGGATCGTTAATGAAAGGAAAATCGAGCTGAAACGAGCAAGGCATCCGCTGATAAACAGAGAAAAGGTGGTTCCCATTGACGTATCGGTTGGTGACGGAATAAATACACTTATTATTACAGGCCCTAATACGGGCGGTAAGACGGTAACGCTCAAAACCCTTGGCTTGTTCGCTCTGATGGCACAGTCGGGACTTCAGCTTCCCGCTCTTGAGAGCTCGGTTATCGGCATTTTCAGCGAGGTGCTGGTTGATATAGGTGATGAGCAGAGCATTGAGGCATCTCTTTCTACCTTCTCATCTCATATGGTAAACGTAGCGGATATTCTTTCCCGCGTTGGAGAAGGATCGCTTGTACTATTTGACGAGCTCGGCTCGGGTACCGATCCAATAGAGGGTGCGGCTCTTGCCATCTCCATTCTTGAATATACCGCTAAATGCGGTGCATTGACGGCGGCAACCACACACTACGCCGAGCTTAAGGTTTATGCACTTGAGACAGCGGGCGTACAAAATGCCTCCTGTGAATTTGATATTGAAACCCTGAGACCTACTTACCGCCTTATCGTCGGCACACCCGGTAAGTCCAATGCCTTTGCAATATCCGAGAAGCTGGGTATTCCGGAGGCAATTATCGACAGAGCATCCCAGCTTATCAAACGCGAAAACAAGAACTTTGAGGATGTTATCGAGCGTCTTGACAGCAGTCGTATTGAGATGGAAAAGGCACGCGACGAGGCAGAACGCCAGAGGCGTGAGTTTGAGCAATGGAGAGATAACGCCGAGGCGGAGATGAAACGCAAAATTGCTCGTAGCGAGGAAGAAATTGCGAAAATGACACTTAAAGCTCGGCAGATTCTTGACAGTGCCCGTGCATCCAGCGAATTTATCTTCCGTCAGCTTGAGGAGATTCGTAAGCAGGAGGATAAGGACAAGCGTGCTGAAATAATGCAGTCTGCACGCGAGGAGATGCGTAAGCGTATGCGTGAGAGCGAGTCCTTGATGAGCGGAATTGACATCCGCGAGATAGAGGAGGACGAAAGCTACAAGCTGCCGAGACCGCTTAAAGTTGGTGATAAGGTCTTTATAACCACCATAAAAAAGGAGGGTGTCGTTACCGCCCTCGCTGACAAGAAGGGGCAGATCGCAGTTACCTCGGGTATCCTGAAAACAAAGGTTTCTGCCGACAAGCTTCGACTTCTCGACGGTAGCGTTAAGTACGTCGATTCCTCTGCACCGAAGGTAAACGAGGGCAAGGTCAAGAAGACCATCACCTCCACCTTTAAGCCTGAGATAGACGTTCGCGGAATGATAGGTGACGACGCCTGGTTCGTGGTGGATAAGTACATCGACGATGCAGTTCTCGCAGGAATGCCCACCGTTCGTATTATTCACGGCAAGGGAACGGGTGCACTTCGTGCTGCATTGTGGAAATACTTCAAGAGCGATAAAAGAATTAAATCCTACCGTCACGGTGAATACGGTGAGGGTGATTCGGGCGTAACGGTTCTTACATTAGGTAAATGATGAAATGATGATAAGGAGTATAATTATGAAAAAAATGGTTGGTATTATTGCTGCAACGGCATTGATAATGCTTTTCGTGTTATCCTTGTTTATACTTACCTCCTGCAGTGCAAACGGTATTGAAGATAAGACCTATAATGTAGACGAGAGCTTCTGTATTATGACCGTAGATGCGGACACCGAAAATATTAAAATCATTCCTGCAACCGACGGTATATGCAGAGTCGTATGCACCGAAATGCCGAGACTTTATCATTCGGTAGAGGTAAACGACGGTGTTCTCAATATCAAGGTCGTTGACGAGAGAAGATGGTTTGAAAAAATATCACTTTTCGGCGACAGAAGCATCAATGTTTATCTTCCTGCCGATATTTATACATCTCTTCTTGTTGACAGCCATACAGGAGCCGTAGATATAGACGAAGGCTTTACGTTTGAACATATAAATATTAATCTCACCACAGGAGACGTAAGATGCGATGCATCCGCCGAGAACGTCATAAGAATAAAAACCGACACGGGAGATATTTTCCTTTTAAATTCTGATGCAGCGTCTATTGAGCTTTCGGCTACTACAGGCAGGGTCGTAATTACAGGCTCTGATTGCATCGACGCCTCGATTACAACCGATACGGGAAACATAGACATCTCTGACCTTGACTGCGAGGGCGAGCTGAAAATCTCGGTTGATACGGGACGGGTAAGCTTGACAAACATTACTGCAGACAGCCTTGCTTCAAATGGAGAGACAGGAGATATCAGCCTGATTTCTGTTGTTGTTCAAAACAAGATGTCAATTGAGAGTGATACGGGGGACGTGAGATTTGATAGATGCGATGCAGGGGAAATCATCGTTAATACCGATAGCGGTGACGTTATCGGTAGTCTCCTGACGGAAAAAATAATCTTCGCAACCACCGATACGGGTAGGGTTGATATTCCGAAATATACAATCGGCGGCAGATGCGATATTACAACAGAAACCGGCGATATTAAAATCGTAATACAAAAATAAGTATTGAGGCGAGTCGTAAGGCTCGCCTCTTGTATTTTTAAAAAAATAAAATGGCCGGTAGTCGGGGTCAGAACCGGGTTTTCGCAGAAATGAAGTGCAGAACTGACGTTAG
>JAZQDF010000055.1:0-4157 GCA_045546635.1 Eubacteriales bacterium | reverse complement strand
TTAAGGGCTACAACCTTGAAAACTTTGATTTCAGCAATATCGTGGGCCTGAGATTTAAGTGTAAAATGGAAGCCACGGGTACCGTTACTATCAAGATCGGTTCCTACCAGAACTGCGTTACCTATACTCAGCAGTTCACCGGCAGCGAGGATGACGATACCGAGATCATGTGTGACTTTGATTCTATGATCCCCGCCAGCGATAACGTAACCGGTGCTCTGCGTAAGAATGATATAGACTTCTTCCAGATTACCATTACAACAGACGACAGCTCGTACGACGTGTATTTTGATGATATTGAATTTTACACCAACGCCTACGGTCAACAAGACGGTGCGGCCTGTTGAGTTATAACACGATTAAATAATAAGAAGGGGGTACCCTATGAAAACGTATAGAATAATAGCCTTAATAACCGTTTTCTGTGCACTGTTTAATACCTTCAGCTTTGGCGTAAGCTTTGCCGAGGACCCTGCGGGTGCAGAAAGCTTGTACGCAACCGCGGCTTCGACAGTCCAAATAAGCGTATCCAGCATCTACTCGGATAATATGGTTCTTCAAAGAAATAAAGAGATCCATATTTGCGGATATGCAAATCAGGACGGTATAACCGTTACCGCGACACTCGGTGATGCAAGCGGTGAGTGCGTTTCACAGGACGGAAGATTTGATATTACCTTCCCTGCCATGTCGGCACAGAAGAACCTTAGCTTAACGATTTGTGCAGAGGGAGGCAACAGCCTTACCTTTGAAAACGTGGATATCGGTGAGGTGTGGCTTATCGGTGGACAGAGCAACGGCGACCTGAGAGCAAAATATCTTGAAGACCGCGAGGAATACCTCGGACTAGCAAATAATTTCAATATAAGAGCGTATCTTCAGGACAATGCGTGCTCCTACGAGGAACAGACGAATACCAAAAACGGAAAATGGATTCAAGTAAATGCCGACAACCTTGATACAGTTCCGGCTATTGGTTACGTAATGGCAACAAAGCTTGCAACAGAGTTTGGTGACGACGTTACTATCGCAATCGTTGACGTGGCATACGCAGGAACGAAAATTTTAGCATGGCTTGACGTAGAAACTATAAAAGCGGAGGTTCCCACTCTTTATAGTCAATATATCGCAAGCAAGGAGTCGAACTCGGCAGTCGGCACATCAGTTCCTACTGCTTGCTATAATCAAATGATCGCACCTCTTCGCGGATATGTTGCCGCGGGTGTAGTTTGGTATCAGGGTTGTGGCGATACGTCAAACAAGGACTATGGACAACATTACGATTTGATGGCAAAGCGCTGGCGCGAGGACTTTAGTGACAGCAACCTTCCATTCTTCGTTATTCAGCTTGCTCCGTATTTCGGTGATTCAGAAGACGTTCGTAACATCCAGTACGATATGGTAATGAACGACCCGAATTCATATATCGTATCCACCGCTACCGACGGCCCGGTATTTTCTTACGGAGATTTTTCCGAGGCGTGGAACGTTCAGGGAACCTACGTGCATACTGCGAGAAAATCAACCGTCGGATTAAGACTTGCAGATCAAATTCTTGCAGAGGTCTATAACGAGAAGACAGGGGATTATTATCAGGCACCACAAATGATTGATTACAAGGTGAACGGTAAGAAGGTTACAATTACCTTCGACTCTAGCCTGTATCTTCTGTACGGTGACAGTGCCGTTGGCTTCGAGTTAAGTGCTGATAACAAAACCTGGCATACTGCTTATGGTAAAATCGAGGGAAATCAGCTGATACTCACATCCTCGGTTTCGGACGCAATGTACGTTAGATATCAGAACTCTGCTATGGAGCTTCATTGTGAGGATGGTAGTATTATCGGTACGTCTAAAGTACCGTCTTCCTCTGTAAAAACCGATACTGTTAATAAAACGGTTACCATAAACGGTATAATCTTTAAGGTGAATGAAAGCGAGGCTGTATTCTCGAGCTTTGGAGGAAATCTTACCAACGCAACGGGATGTCCTCTTCCTTCGTTCAGTATAGCCTTGGAAAGCATTCTTAAGGAGGTATAAATGATATGAAAATCAGAGCTTTGCTATTTTTATTAATTCTGGCTTTGTCTCTTTTGATTTCATCCTGTGTGGATAATCCGGATCCTGGTGTTACACCACCGCCCGTAACCGATATACCTACGGAAAAGAAGGATGTAGATATGAGTGGCGTTTCCTTCAGAAGCTATAGCTTTGTTTATGATGGAACGGAAAAACATATTTCCATTATTGGAATGCTTCCGGAGGGAGTAACGTCAGTAAGCTATCTTAATAATGGTAAGGTTGATGTTGGGGTATATGAGGTAGTGGCTTCATTCTCTGTTGCGGAGGGATACAATAAGCCTGAGGATATGACGGCTAATATTACTATTACCAAGGCTGATTTGGATATGAAAAAATATCAACTTAAATCAGCAAGCTTTACCTACGATGGCACGGAAAAAAAACTTGCTATAAGCGATCTTCCCGCGGGCGTTACCGTGTCTTACACCGGTAACGCACAAACCGAGGTGGGCGAATACAAGGTCGTTGCTTCGTTTGACGTGAGCGATAACTATAACAAGCCTAACAGTGTTTCGGCTACCCTTAAGATCACAAAGGCAAATTATGATTTATCAGGTATAGTATTTACGGATACAAACCTAGAATACACAGGTAAGGCACAGAGCATCTTTGTTACCGGAGAGCTTCCTGAGGGCCTTAGTGTATCCTATTTGAACAATAAAAAAACAGCTATCGGATCTTATACTGTAACCGCAGTTTTTACCAACTCTAATCCTAATTATAATACTCCCGACAATATGAGAGCCGTGCTTACTATTTCGAGTGATAAAGTAGAAATAATCGGATTGGTATTCAATGGCAGAGAGTTTGAATATGACGGAACAGAGAAGAGTCTTACCGTTCTCGGTAATATTCCAGAGGGCGTAGTAATAACCTACACCAACAACGGAAAAATCGATGCGGGTAAGTATTTGGTCACCGCTTCCTTCAGCGTTCCGGACGGATATATTAATCCGGGTGAAAAAACCGCTGTGTTGACTATCAACAAGGCAGCATACGAAGATTTTGAGGTTAGCTTTGAGGATAAGAGCTTTAACTATGATGGCGAAGCAAAGAGCCTGGCTATCGTTGGAAAGCTGCCCGAGGGACTTAGAGTAACCTATCAGAATAATGCTAAAACCGAGCCCGGCAAGCATACCGTTACTGCCGTTTTCGTCAGTGATAATCCTAATTACGTTACACCTTGTAATATGACAGCCACACTGTCTATTCTTCCGGTTGACACATCTGAGGGACTTGTATTCGGAGACGTTAACGGTATGTGGGGTGTTACGGGATATACCGGATCTTCGCCTTTCGTTGTTATCGGTGATAGCTATGGTGGAAAAACAATAGAGGCGATTGCAAATTCCGCTTTCTCAGGTAATACAAATATAACGAGCGTGGTTATTTCCGACTCGGTTAAGAGCATAGGCAATCACGCATTCCGCGGATGCACAAGTCTTGCTTCGGTTACGTTTGGAGAGGGGCTTGAGGTAATCGGTGCTGCCGCATTCAGAGGATGTACCGGCATTACTACGGTTGTTTTGCCCGATTCATTAAAAATTATAGGTGACGGTGCGTTTGAGGATACAAACCTGGTTGCTATCACACTCCCCTTCGTTGGCGGTATGCAACGCACCTCGACCTCCACGTCGTCCAAGGAATTCTTAGGTTACATATTCGGTGCGGCAAATTACGTTGGCAACCTTTCATCCGTTCCCGAGTCTTTAAGGACCGTAATTCTTTCAAAGGCGTGTACGGTAATTCCTTACAGTGCCTTTTACGGTTGCAGCAATATTGAAACCATAATCATTCAGAATGGTGGTGTTCGCTTGATTGAAAATTCGGCATTCTCCGGTTGTACTTCAATCAAATCTATATATCTGCCTGCATCTATTACAAAGATTCCCGCTAATGAACACTACTACAATTCGCCGTTCTATATGTGTACGGCTCTTGAAAACATTAAGGTTGGATTTGATATGAACAATGCCGATTTAGGTAAGTATTGGAATTATACCTCGAGTAGTAATACTGCAGAGCAGAATATTGAGATCGTTTATAAAGACGGTGCCAGTGGTATGCTTAATCTT
>JAZQDF010000054.1:0-5156 GCA_045546635.1 Eubacteriales bacterium | reverse complement strand
GGATATATGGACGTTATCGCACTCCACGCGGCAGGCTTTGAGAATGCGGTTGCGACTCTCGGTACCGCCCTCACCACCGAGCAGGCAAGGCTTATGAGCCGATATACCAAGAAGGTTATTATCTGCTATGATTCGGACGAGGCAGGACAGAAGGCGGCTATGCGAGCAATCAAGATGCTCTCGGAGGTTGGCCTTGACGTTTCAATACTGAAGGTAAACGGAGCGAAGGATCCCGACGAGTATATCAAAAAATACGGTGCAGACAAGTTCCGTCAGCTGCTTTTTGAATCCAAATCTACCTTTGAGTATAATCTTGATAACATACTTTCAAAATACGATATCACTATTCCGAATGATAAGATCAAGGCACTTCACGAATGTGAAAAGCTGATTTCCGAGACTTATTCTTCGGCAGAACGAGATATTTACATCCAAACTATATCTAAGATCTTCGGCGTTGAGGCGAAGAGCATCAAGTCAGACGTTGACGGTATGATCGCACGTGAGGTCAGATCCAGACGTCGCGAGCAATCTACTAAGGTAAAGCAGGATGCTATCGGTTATTCCGATAAGGTTAATCTCGACTACATCAAGGCACCTGCCGCCGCAAAGAATGAGGAAACCCTGCTGGGACTCCTTCTTATCTATCCCGAGCATCGCAAGAAGGTGTTTGAGGATGGGCTTGTCGAGGAGGATGATTTCATCACCGATCTTAACCGCAGGATATTCACTTATCTTAAGGAGGCCTATCTCAACGGTGACGATACCCATCTCGATATGGATGCGGTGTTCAGTCCTGACGAGCGTGGCAGAATCACGCGGATGAAGATCGCCCGAATGGAGCTTACCGAAAACGGCGAGGACGTGCTGCTTGAGAGCATTGAGCGACTCAGACGCTCGGTATCCAAGAAGCAGAACGAAAAGAACAGCTCGATGGACAGCCTCAAGGATCTTATTGAGCAGAAGAAGAAAAATCTTAAGTAATTTTATTAAAGCGAGGTATATATATGAGCAGAGACAAAATTGACGTTAACGAGTACATTGATTCCAAGAATGACGGCGGTATCGGTAATTCCGATATAATGGTCGCCCTCGAGGATATCGATTACGACATTTCTCAGAGCGATATTGATTCTGCGAGCCCCGACGAGCTTGAAAACGAGGAGCTTCGTGAGATCGAACAGGATGCCAGAAACTTTGATTCCGCCGAGAATATGGACAAGTACTTCTCCCAGGAGGGACTTGCCATTGACGATCCCGTTCGTATGTATCTTAAGGAGATCGGTAAGATTCCTCTCCTTACTCCCGAGCGTGAGGCATATCTTGCCGAGAGAATTTCTCAGGGTGACAAGCAGGCAAAGGACGAGCTTATCGAGGCAAACCTCCGTCTCGTTGTAAGCATTGCGAAGCGTCACGTTGGTAAGGGTATGTACTTCCTCGATCTTATCCAGGAGGGTAACCTCGGTCTTATCAAGGCTGTTGAGAAGTTTGATCACAGCAAGGGCTATAAGTTCTCTACCTACGCTACCTGGTGGATCCGTCAGGCAATTACCAGAGCCATCGCTGACCAGGCGAGAACAATCAGAATCCCCGTTCATATGGTTGAAACCATACATAAGGTTTCGAGAAAGACTCGCGAGCTTCTTCAGGAGCTTGGCAGAGAGCCTACCACCGACGAGGTAGCAGAGGCACTCGGTATGACTGCTGATAAGGTTCGTGAGATTATGAAGATCGCACAGGATCCCGTTTCTCTTGAGACACCTATCGGCGAGGAGGAGGACAGCCACCTTGGTGACTTCGTTGAGGACAACGACTCTCCCGCACCCTCCGACAGTGCATCCTATTCTCTCCTTCGCGAGCAGCTTTGTGCGATCCTCCATACCCTCACTCCCAGAGAGGAGCAGGTCATCAAGCTTCGTTTCGGTCTTGAGGACGGCAGACCCAGAACTCTCGAGGAGGTTGGTAAGAAGTTTGAGATCACCAGAGAGCGTATCAGACAGATCGAGGCTAAGGCACTTCGTAAGCTGAGACATCCTTCTCGCTCGAAAACTTTAAAAGATTATCTGTCTAACTAACATCAAAAAAGCAGAGGCAAAACGCCTCTGCTTTTTATTTAGCTCTCCATCTGTTTGCCGAGGAACATCCCCGCCGTCTGCACAAGCTTTGATTCTATCTCGTCGGATATCTTTCCGCTTGTAGAGGTATCATACTGCCAGGCAGAAACCACGCAGCCGATAATGTCACCCTCGCTGAGAATAGGCATCGCACAGTTCACGTAATGCGAGCCGCCGTCGCTGATAATGGAGATAGGCTCTCTGCCGTTTCCCCTGACGTAAAGCGAGCGTGACTCAACGATCTCCTCGAGCCCCCGCGATATCTTCCTCTCAAGATAATCCTTCTTTGATGCACCCGATACGGCAATAACTGCATCTCTGTCACAAATAAATATCGGCGACGCCGACGTCTTTTGCAGCGTATCGGCATAATCGGATGCAAAATCCTGCATCTCGCCAATAGGCGAATACTTCTTAAAGATAACCTCGCCCTCGCGGTCGGTGTAGATCTCCAGCGGATCTCCCTCCTTGATCCTCATAGTGCGACGTATTTCCTTGGGAATAACTACACGTCCAAGATCGTCGATTCGACGAACAATTCCGGTTGCTTTCATATATATACAAAAATCTCCTTTTATTTTAGGTGTGATGTTAGTATTTGTAAATAAAGGGGATTTATACTGATGTATTGACTTTTTCAAAAGCATACTTTATAATGTAATTAAGGAGATGATGCTATGAAAATAACTCTTTTGGAAAACAACGAAAAAATAAGAAGAACCTTTATTGATCGCTTTGTGATGTCTTGGAAGGAGTTTCAAGTTGAACATAAAGAGTTTATTGATAAAATGTTGGAGAAAAATCAAATAGTGGATATTGAATTCTATAATCGCTCTTATTTATGGGACAAAATATCTTCTAAATATTCAAGAGTTTCTTTTCGAGAAGCACTTGATTTCCTTTCGAATATTGATGGAGATGCAATCTTTATTTCAGAAGATGAAAAGGTTCCGTGTTCTGCAGAACTTTTTATTGATGGAAATAAAATACGTTCATTCGCTGCAAAATCAAATGCCAAGGAATTAGCAAAACTCATTGAAAAGGAATGGTTTGAAACCTATATCCTTGGGGAGCAGGGAATGTATAATCCTAATCCGATTCTGCCTGAAGATTTATATGTGTTTGACAGTTCGATGAGTTGGTTTGCCGTATTTACGCACGAAACAACAGATTGGGAAACCGAGGATTCAATGAAAGAGGCAGAGAGCAGATACTGCATTGTGTATTTTAAAAAATAAATAATATGGAGAAACGGATATGTGCATTGATGTGATTCAAGGACAAGAAATAAAAGTAATTGAACTTAATTTGAGCGTTTACGGCATTGAGTCTGTACTTACAATGGAGTTTTTACTAAAAGATGAAGGTGTACGTATGATTTTCCATAATGTTTCCTGTCTTAATATAAAAGATTTTTCCCTGCCGCAACAAATATGTGGATTTGAAATTATTGACAACAAGGATAGAGGCTGGGACAAGTCCTTGAGATATACCATTAATGACTTTGAAGATGGTAGGATTAAGTTTTATTGCGAAAGCTTTGACTTTGTAAAAGCGAAGTAAATTACTCCGCCTTTATTCTTTCTGCCACGCTATGTATGTCGCTTCGATAAAAAGTATAAATAGGGATTTAAAAAAATGTTTATCCATTGCAGATTGTAGTTTTAACAAGTTGATTTTATTGATTTGATATGATATAATTATTTTGAAATAATCATAGTGAGGTATATATTATGAAAAAGCATTTTGAGGCCTTTATGCTTGCTAACGGTGTAGATAAAAAGAGCGTTTCGTCCTATTTTTCATACGTAAAGGGCACTTACGAGAAGCTCGCGAAAAAGGATTTCAAAAAGTACTCCTCAATTTACGATCGCTTACTTGTATTAACCAAGCGTTCACGGGTGATGTACTGCGAATATTTAATATCGTTATTAAAGGCAGAGCTTCAATATCCTTACTCACACTATTCCAAAAAGACCTTATCAAATTACAAATCCGGAATGGTTATGCTGAAAAGATTTGTTGACTCGGGGGTGTTTACGATTAACGGTAAAAGCCAGTATAATAAGGTTTTCGCCGTATCATATACTCCTGATGAAATAATAGATAATTTTATTTTCCGCCTTGAAACGCAGGATAGAATATATCCGAAATGCAAAACCTGCTTCCCCTGTAGATTGCTTGGTAAAATTTATTCCGCCCATCCGCTTTATCACAAAAAATATGCTGATATGATGGCTAAGTGCCTGAATAAAACAAAGTTCCTTGTTAATGCCAATAAGGACTACGTTACCCTGGAGCAAATCGATAGATTAGATATTGTGGGAGGAATTAAGGCTTGGTGTGGTGGCAATAGCTACGACGTGTTTACCGAGGTGATTAAAAAGAAAACCTTTATGGGCTGCGTCAAAACCGTTGCAAGACTGTTAGAGGATCTGGCTCTTGACCACGACGAACCGCTTGAAAACATCGTTAACAGAGAGATATCGGGGTTGCCCGAGCTTAAGAAATTGAGCGATGCCTACTGGAATTATTATATTACTACCGGACTTGAGGGTTCACGCCTTACGACAAGCTTCTATAACACCGAATATAAGAAATTAGGTATTGATGAAGCACGGTTGCTTGATGACGTAATTGAAATATACCGCTACGTTGAGTTTTCGATGATGGAGGGGCGGTATAACAGTGCCTTGGGAAACAGTATTATCTCCACGCCACCTCTTGGCACTAACGTAGGATAAGGAGAAGCTTAAAAAACAGCGGAGCTAATCACTCCGCTGTTTCTATATATAGGTTATCAAAGCCATAAAAACCTGAGGGCCTGTTCTATTTCGCTATCGGTCATATTTGCAAGATTCTCGATATATTTTATATCCATATCTCTCATTCTCGCCTTAAGAAAATCGCTCTTCAGACCGAATTTGTCAAGCTTCGTTGCAACGAGAACCTTCTTTGCGTATTTACCGCCGAAGCGTTCTGCTACCGTATTAAGCTTATATAGCTCATTCTCGTCAAAATTACCGTTCTTGCAGGAGATAA
>JAZQDF010000053.1:0-7560 GCA_045546635.1 Eubacteriales bacterium | reverse complement strand
AGTTAAATGGATATAATAAACCCCTCCTAAGGGTTAGTTACAGGTTCGATTCCTGTTGCGGGTGCCATAAATAAAGCAGACTGCCCTCGCGGTAGTCTGCTTTATTTATTGTACCCGTCAGAAGTGACCTGCTCAGCGATATATCGCTGAATCAGGTTCGAAACATTGCTCCGTCCTTCCCTGAGGGAAGCTTGTCAGACGGAGCAAATTCCTGTTGCGGGTGCCATAAAAAAGCAGACTGCACCGCAGTCTGCTTTCCTTTTTTTCACAAAATCTCCATTACGTACCCGTGCTTTCGTACATTTTAATAAGCTTCGACCATACGAAAATGCACACCGTGCTGAACAGGACGGTGAATCCGACCATCATAAGTGCAACTGTATGAGGACTTTCGAGAGGCCTGAAAAGGTTGTCGAAGGGGTAGAACAGACAGAGTCCGAGAGGGATTATGAAGGTCAGTATGATCCGTATCGCCTTCGGATAGATGTTCATCGGATACTTCGTAAAGCCCGAGAAATTGTAGATGAACTGGAGCAGGGGACCGCTCCTCTTGAATTTAAAGGCAAGTGAAGCCACCATAATCTTGAAGGACGAAATAATCAGTGCCGCACAGATTATTCCGAGCACCACAAGTAATATCGATCCCACGCCGCCCGAGATCTCAACCCGACTTCCGCAGAAGGATATCATCGCTACCGCAACGATCAACTCGCCAAGAGCCTCAAGCTGTACCTCGGATGCAATAACCTGGAACAGAACGGGCACCGGACGCAGGAACATATGGTCAAGCTTGCCGTGCTTGACCTCAAAATAGGCCACCGACCACAGCCTGTCGGTAAACAGGTGGTCAATGCCGACCGCCATATTCGTTATACCGAACAGCATTCCGATCTGATAGATATTATATCCGTCAATGCTGGGAACCGAGCTTACGAGAATATACAGAGTAAGCAGCGAGGTAGCCTCCATAAACAGAAAGGCGAGGATACCGATGATCGCATTCACCTTGTATACAAGCTTGCTCATCAGCGACAGCTTGGCGTAGGTGGCATAAAGCTTTATGTATCTCATCGCTTAACCTCCCTGTACCGCAAGCTTCTCAAGTGCGGATTTGAAGATGAAGTGATTTGCTACCTCAATGATCAAAATCCAGAGAATTGCTATCAAAATGTAAAGTAAAGCTTGCATAATGTCAACTTTTCCCATAATTACAAGGACGGGAACAGAGTTCATAAAGGCAAAAGGTGTGAATGAAAATACCACGCCCATAGTACCCATATATGCAAGCGGAAGCATCTGTCCGCCGAGGAAGCCCTGGATGGCATTCCTTGCCATATTAAGTCCGAACAGATGATCGGTGTAGAACACCATAAGACCTATAAAGTAGCTTATAGCGTTATTTATAAATCCCGCCAGAATACTGAACAGTATAAACAACACCACGTTGAGAATAAATCCGCCCACCGTTACGGAAAGCAGGCCGAGGCCTATAAATATTCCGTATATAACGGTAAGGAAGGGCAGAACCACAACCAGCCAGTCAAATACGAAAACGCCAAGGTAGGTAAACAGATGGCGTAATCTGTATGACACAGGCTTTGTCAGGGTGTTCGCTATAGTGCCTTCTCTTATGTCGGTGTAAACGTCATAGCTGGTATCTCCCGATCCCATCACGAAGGTGAAGAAGAAGGAGGTCAGCATATAGAGTATCATATCGTAGAAGGTGAATCCGTTGATGACCGAGTTAAGTCCGTCGGGCGAATTTCTGTATACCGCCTGATACAGAAATACCACGAAGAACACCTCGATAAACGAGATGAAAATCCACATCACGATCTGTGCCTTGTATGCCAGCTCAATCTTCACGCCCGCCTTGGAGAAGGGCAGATACAGATCAAGTATTTTTTTAATGCTTTTCATACAGTTTTTTCGTTATGTCCTCAATAGAGATATCCTCTATTTTAAAGTCCTTGATGTGATAGGTGTTGATAAGATAGAGCAGCATATCGTCAAGATCCACGTCGTTAAGCGAGAACTTGATAGCCCTCTTATCATCCGCATCCTCGATTATTGCGGTAGGGAATTTGCTTGCGAGCTCCTCGCCGTCAAGCTCCACGTTTGAAGGAATAAATATGGTCTTCGTGTTACCGAAGCGATATTTGATGTTGGCAAGGCTGCCGTCGTAGAGGATCTTGCCCTTGTCGATAATGATTATCCTGTTGCAAAGCTCCTCGATATCCTTCATATCGTGAGTGGTGAGTATTACCGTAATATTGTATTTTTTGTTAAGCTCCCTTATAGCCCCTCTGATCTTGTCCTTTACAAGCACGTCAAGGCCGATGGTAGGCTCGTCAAGATATACGATCTTTGGCGAGTGGATAAGTGCCGCGGCAAAGTCTGCCCTCATTCTCTGACCGAGGGACAGCGAGCGTACCGTCTGCGTAAGGAAGGGCTTCATATCAAGCAGCTCGCACAGATACTCAAATCTCTCGTTATACTCCTCGTCGGGAACCTCATATATGCTCTTCAGTATCTTGAAGGTCTCGATAAGCGGAATATCCCACCACAGCTGTGTTTTCTGACCGAAAACAACGCCCATTCTCTTGTTTATCTGCTGACGGCTCTTGGCAAAATCAAGTCCGTCGACCGTTACGCTGCCGTCCGTTGGATGCAGAATGCCGCACATCATCTTGATGGTAGTGGATTTTCCCGCACCGTTGGCACCAATATAGCCCACTATCTCGCCCTCTGCAATATCGAAGGAAATGCCGTCAACCGCACGCACCTCCTCGTGCTTGCGGGAGAACAGTCCCTTTATCATACCGCGAAGCCCCTCTTCTCTTATAGGCTTTTTGAAGGTCTTGGACAGATTCTTCACGCTGATAATATTCATATTGTCCTCCTGAATAACGGAGGGAGGTATCACTCCATCCCTCCGGGCTGAAAATTAGTATCGGCGAGACGATGGCCCCGCCGAAGTTTTGGGTTAATTATTTGAATTTTTCAAGTATTTTGTATATCCCCTGTGTAGAGATATAGTATTCCTCCGCCAGCTCCTTGACGCTCACACCGCTTTTGTATTTGCGGTGGATCTCGGCGTTTCTCTCATCAAGCGAGGAAGCCGCCCTTTTACTCTCTCCCCATTTTCTTCGACTGCTTGATTTTCTGGGGATGTATACGGTCTCGCCGTCTATGTACTCCTGTATCTTCGCCACAAGCTCGGTCGGAAGCTCTGTGCTTTTCTTATAGCCCACTTTATGCCTCCAATGATAAATTAACAATGATTGGCATAGGCTACGTCGTCAGCCTATACCGCCTTTGCAACTCTTTCATTATTAATACGCATCAAATTTGACCTCCCTGTATAATTTGTCAGACCGATTGCCTCGGCAACCGAAGGGTAAAATCTATGCAACGACTAGTTTGACCTGCTGACAATTAAAATTATAACACGAAATAAAAGCTTTTTCAACCGCTTTTTTAAAAAAACCTTCGGTAGCATTTCTACACTTTTTTACGAAAAAAACGGTAGAATATTGACAAAAGATAAAAAAGATGCTACAATGGTTACGGAAATTCGTTTCCCGACAGGCATCTCATCAGGCCTGCCAGCATATTAATTTATAAGGAGGTTATTAAAATGGATACACTCAAGAAATTATTCCCCCTGTCATTTAAAGAGAAGAAGGGAATCGGCGGCCTTGTTGTTAACATTCTTATTCATCTTTTAGCCGATATTGTTGCCGGTATTATCATCGCTATTCTTCCCATCCTCGGCATCCTTGGCGGTCTTATCGGCCTGTACTTTACCGTAGGTATCGTACTTTCTATCCTTGATTACTTAAAGGTTCTCAAGTAATTCACGTTTGTAAATTCCAAAAGCGATCGAATCTGTAATTTTCGGGTTCGATCGCTTTTATTTTTTTGAAAAAACCTCTGTTTTGCTGAAATATGTAAACAAATAGTTACATAACCAACCTTAAATCAAGCTGAAAGCCTGCTTTTCGGGACTGCTTTCGCTTGACAACCGTTCGTTATCTTGCCAATATTTCAAATAATATTTGAAAACGAGTTGACAAAGCCTCTTTAATATGCTAAAATAATATGTTGTAAAATATTTGTAATTTTTAAGGAGAAAAAAATGAACGAGATTATAGCGAGTATCAAGCTTAAAGATAAAGTTATTATCATTTCGGTAATGGCGGTGTTTGCTCTTTTGCTTGGCTTTGGCATTGGTGCCATTACTCAGGCAACCGTAGATCCGCACGTTCACACCTACGAATCTCATTTAGAGAGGGATGCCTCGGGCAATTTCAGCCTCGTTTCGGTTTGCACCGACGAGGACTGTGAGGATCCCGTGTATAAGATGGCCCTTAACAGCGTAGACAGTGTAGTGCTTTCCGAGGCTACCTGCTGTGAGAAGGGCGTTATTGAATATTCTTACCGTTACGGCGGCGTTGTGTATTTTATTGATGAGGAGATTCCGCTTAAGCCTCATACATACGACGGCGTTCTGGTCGATACGGATGGCGGCTCGGTCATCTCGGCTAAATGTACTAACGAGGGATGCACCGATACCGACCTTACCGTCAGCGACGTCAGCACTATTACTCTTGTAGAGAGCGTTCCCGCAACCTGCCATACCCCCAGATGCGACAAATACGAGCTTGTTAGCAACGGCGTTACCACTACTCTCGTCGTAAGGACAGAGGAGGAGGTTCCTCATATTCTTAACGGTGTATACGCTACCGAGATCCAGCTTCCCGACGGCAGCTTCAGCTATGGAACCGAGGGCATCAGGCTTGATAAGGATACTACCGTTACCTGCGGTCAGAGCGGCTCGGGCTACTACACCTGTGAGGAGTGTCAGGAGAATATTCCCGTACAGATCGTCAAGGATGATCACAGCTTCGTCTGGAGCGAGGATGATACCATCCTTCCTACCGCGACCTCGGACGGCACCGCAATCGTAAAATGTCAGAACCTTGACTGTGAGGAAACGATTTCCGTCGTTCTTCCTATGATTTCCGAGGGTGAGAATGCCGAGCTTCTTGAGGCGAATCACGCCGAGGGATATAAGAAGCTTAAGTATAGCTTCACAGCCGACGAATACGGCATATCGGTTGAATTCGAGACGCAGATCGACTGGAACGAGCACGATTACAGATATATCGAGAGCGAGACGGTCAACCCCACTCTCACAAGGGCAGGATGGGCAACCGTAGAGTGCTCTTATGACGGATGCGACGCAAAGAGAAAGACCATCTCACTTCCCAAGATCGTCATCGGCGAGAATGCCGTCGTCGTCAGCGAGGTATCCGAGCTTAATCCTCAGATAGTTCGTTATACCTACGTTTCCGATACCTACGGCTTCACCGTCAGCTTCGATCAGGTGATCGGCACCGCACTTTCTCACGACTATACCTATGAATTAGTTCGCGAGGGAGATGGCTTCGTTCTTATCGGACGCTGTCACCAGCTTGGCTGTCAGACTCCCGAGACACGCAATACCGACATTGTCGTTACCCACGTCAACACCTCTACCTGCTACTCGCTTGGCGAGGATATCTGGACCTGCGTGCATAATGGCGAGAGCTATACCTATAAGCAGGCTGCTACCGAGTATGCCGAGCATAACCTCTCTTACAGAGAGAGCGAGACGGTGGCTCCCACCTTTGACGCAAGCGGCGTTGCATATATCAGATGCGGTAACAATGGCTGTACCACCTATCACGAGCTTACTCTGCCGAAGGTTGTGGTTGGCGAGAATGCCATCATTACCTTCACCGATCCCGAGACGGGTGCCAAGAACGTAAGATACATCTACACCAACGCGACCTACAGCCTTACCATCGAGATCGATATTACGGTTTCGGCTCACGTTCATAATTACACCTACGTGCTTGAGCCTCACTCCGGCCACTATGATCTTATCGGTACCTGCGGCGGATGGGACTGCGATGCTCCCACCGTGCGTGAGGAGAACGTTGAGGTTACCTTCCGCAACACCTCCACCTGCCAGGTCGCAGGCGAGCAGATCTGGAGCCACGTGAAGGACGGCGTTACCTACTCCTTCTCGCTTCCTGCCTTCGACGTCGTACCTCATAAGTATGCTTACGACGAGGAAACTCTTGTAAGACCTACCTTTGACACCGAGGGTATTGCACAGATGCATTGTATCTACGGGGGCTGTGACGAGAGCCTTGAGATAGTTCTTCCCATAATCTCGCTTGGCGAGAACTCCGAGGTTATCAGCACCGATCCTGAGAGCGGAATTACGCTTGTCAAATATACCTACGTCTCCTCCTCACCTAAGCTCACCGTTGAGCTTGAGCTTGAGGTAACGGGTCATATTCACAATTACGAGTACACGCTTGAGCCGGGTGCCACGGGCTTTGACCTTGTCGGCATCTGTAACGAGCCCGGCTGTGATGCTCCCAACGTCAGGGAGGAGAACGTAGCTACCTCTTACGAGAACACCTCCACCTGTATCACACTCGGTGAGGAGATCTTCAGCGTTGTGAAGAACGGCAAGACGGTCAGCTTCTCGCTTCCCGCAATGGATTACGCACCGCACAGCCTTGCTTACGATAACAACAGTCTCGTTACGCCCGGCCTTGACTCTGACGGCAGCGTGCTTGTATACTGTACCGTGGGCGGATGTACTCATACCGACGAGATGGCTCTGCCAAGGCTTGTTGTGGGTGAGAACTGTGAGCTGCTCAGCTATGACGAGCAGACGGGCGTCCGTATGTTCAGATATACTTATACCAAGGACGGTCTTACCGTCGACGTTGAGTTCAGCCATATCGATAACCATACTCACGAATACGTTACCACTCTTGAGCCTCATGAGGGTAAGTTCGACCTTATCAGCAGATGCACGAACCAGCTTTGTACTCACGAATACCGTGACGTAGCCGTTGCGGCGGTTCTTGTTGAGGATACTACGGGATGTAACAAGCCCGGCTATCAGATCTGGGAATATGAGAAGGATGGCATCACCTATGATTGTACCATCATCATCTCGGTATTCTTCGGTCACAGTATGACCTATCAGGTTGAGGCAGGCACCACCGTCAAGCCTACCTTCAGCACCGCGGGCTCTATCGTTGTGTACTGTAAGGGATGTGACGAGGCTACCAGAGTAGTAGAGCTTCCTGCTGCGGTGATCGGCGAGAACGCTATATTCCTTGAGGAAACCCAGCAGGAGATCGTATATCTCTATACCTACGTTACAGAGGACGATATTTCTATTAACCTCTTCCTCACCGTTACGAAATAATATCAGCACGACAAGCGATCCTGTATAGGATCCTGCGGCTGTTCGGCGACTCGCATAATCTCTGTGTGAGTCGCCTTAATACCGTTTTAATAGCTTATGTATTTTATAAGGAGGTGTCGCGGTGTATACAAGTGTTTTTCGGCGTTACGAGCTTAAGTATCTTCTTACGCCGAGGCAGACCGAGGCGGTTCTTCGCGGTATCGAGCCATATATGCAGCTTGACCGTTACGGCAGAACCACCATTCGCAACGTTTATTACGATAAGTCGGATCGTA
>JAZQDF010000052.1:0-8968 GCA_045546635.1 Eubacteriales bacterium | reverse complement strand
AGAAAGGTATTTTACCGAGCTGTGCACAAGTCTGCCCGAGGGAAGTGCAGCCTGGGTATAGACAACGGGAATCTCACCACGTCTGATCTTTATTGGATTATGAAGCTCAAGAAGTCCGGTATAGACCGCCGCGAGCTCGCCAAGAATAAAATCCCTGTCGATACCGACCGAATGAGCGAAGGTATCGAAGCCGTCTATTTTGTTGTAAAGACTTACACGCGACGGAACGCGGGAATAAAAATGTTGATATGCCACGACGGCTCCTTTACTGAAATAGATTTATTCTACGTTAAGGCTCATAAGCTCGTGAATACTGGTAGAGCCCTTGATTACAAGATCACGACAGCTGTCCCAAAGGGGTGTCATACCGTTCTCGGAGGCAACCTGACGAAGCGTTTCGATGTTCTTCTCGCTGAGAATAGCGTTTCTCATCTTATCGTTAACGTACATAATCTCGTGTACGGCAATTCGGCCCTTATAGCCCGTATTGTTGCAGAACTGACATCCCTGGGGTCTGGAGATAACGATAGGCTCGGTGATGCCGAGGATCTCCATCTCGCGGGCGTTGGTCTTACCACGCTTACGGCAGGCGGGACAGATCTTCTTGACAAGACGCTGTGCGATAACGCCGACGAGAGCGTCGGCAACGAGATAATCCTTAACCTTCATATCCTCAAGACGCACGATAGCACCGGGGGCGGCGTTGGTATGGAGGGTACTGAACACAAGGTGTCCCGTGATTGCCGAACGAACGGCGATCTCGCCGGTCTCCTCATCTCGGATCTCACCGATCATTATGATATCGGGGTCCTGACGGAGAATGGAACGCAGGGCGGCAGCAAAGGTCATATTCGCCTTCGCATTTACCTGCGTCTGGTTAATGCCCGCCATAGAATACTCTACAGGGTCCTCAACGGTAACGATGTTAACGTCGGTGTGGTTAACCTCCTTTAAGAAGGAGTAAAGCGTAGTGGACTTACCGCATCCCGTAGGACCTGTCAGAAGAATAATTCCGTGGGGACGTGCAAGCATTTTATCAACCAGCTTGTTCTCATCGGGAGAGAAGCCCAGGTCGGCACGGGTGAACTGGAAGGAGGTCTTGTCGAGAATTCGGATAACGAATTTCTCACCGAAAACGGTGGGCAGCGTGGACACACGGAAGTCGTATTCGTTGCCGCCGATGACCATATTTATACGGCCGTCCTGGGGCACACGACGCTCGGCAATATTAAGTCCCGACATAATCTTAAGTCTGGCAGAGATAGCCGAATATGCCTCTATGGGGAACTCGGCACGCTCGGTAAGGTCGCCGTCGATACGGTATCTTACCTTAACCTTCTGCTCGAAGGGCTCGATGTGAATATCGCTGGCACGGTAAGGGATCGCCTCCTTGATAATAGAGTCGACGAGACGAACGGCAGGGTTGTTGATAACCTCGTTCTCGCTGGAGATAGAGGTCTCGCCGCCGAGTGCCTGAATAAGCTTATCGGTCTTCTCGGACTTAAGGTCCTTGATCGCACTCTCGGTAGATTCCTTCGCCGAGATGGAGTCGATATATCTGTCGATCTGTACGGGAGGAACGAGGACAAAGTCGTATTTTGCCGCAAACTGTGTGGACAGGGCCGAAAGGGCGTGACAGCTGAGGGGCTTACCCGTAGCGATAAGAATAACTCCGTTCTTGTCCTGGCAGACGGGGATGATCTTATGCTTCTTCATAAACTCATAGGTGAACTTCGAGAAAAGTCCGTCCTGAATATCAAGCATATCGATCTCGACGCAGGGCATACAGTAGTAGGCCGCACGTGCCTCAAGCTCGCTGGTCTCGGTGATGACCTCCTGGGTGAGAAGGAAATCTCTTACGTTATGTCCCTTCGACTTACATTCCGAGAGGATCTCGGCACTCTTTTTTCTTTTAACAAGCTTTTTGTAGATATAAAACTGCAAAAGCTCATGATTTATATTCATAGGGTGTTTCCTTTCTTGGGGATAATTCGCCCGAGGCTCTTATATCGTACCCATAATAGAGAGCATAGGAGAGTAAACTCCGATAAACATAACTCCAACTACAAGGCCCATAATAAGAATCATAATCGGCTGGATCTTTGACGAGAAGGAGGCGAAGGATGCCTCAAGCTGGGCGTCAAAGTAATTACACGAGCGTGTCAGAACGTCGTCAAGCGAGTTTGTTCTCTCACCGATGGTGACCATCTTGGTAAGCATCGTCGGGAAGAGTCCCACGCTCTCGAAGGCGTTGGTAAGCGACATACCGTGGCGTACGTAGTCGATGGCGACCTGGAAGTGCTTTCTCATATACCTGTTGGTAAGCACCACCGATACGGCGTCAAGTGCGTCGGTAAGGTCGGTACCGCTGGAGAGAAGGAGAGCAAAGGCTCTGGCAAATCTGGCGGTAAGGGTGTTGATCTGAATGGTCTTCAGCAGGGGCGTTTTCAGAAGAAGGACGTCGCGGCAGTACTTTCCACGCTCGGTAAGGAGGAAGAGGAAGATGCCGATGCCGATAACCAGAACCACGGCAATAATTGCCTGCCACCATTCAAGGACGAAGTCCGACATATCGTAGATGACCTTCGTAATGCCCTCGATAGGCACGTCAAGGTCCTTCAGGGCGTTCTTGAACATAGGAATAATGAACACCAGCATCGCGATACCGATAGCCAGAGTCATAAACAGAAGAACGAGGGGATAGGCCATCGCACTCTTCAGCTTCTGCTTCATAGACGAGTCACGCTCGTAGTAGTCGGCAAGAGCGTTGAACACAACGTCAAGCCTGCCGCTCATCTCACCGACGTAGGTCATACTGCGGAAGAAATCGGGGAAGACCTTCGAGTGCTTCTCAAGTGCCTCGGACAGCAGCATACCGCCCTTAACGTCGTCGTACATAACCTCAAGAATCTTTCTGAAATAGCTTGAGAAGGGCTGGTTTTTCAGAATATCGATACATTCCAGAAGCGGAACGTGAGTATTCAGCATTATAGCGAACTGACGGCAGAAGCTTGTCAGCTCGGGAAGTGTGACCTTACCGGTACCGAGAGTGAAGAACGCCGAGGGAGTATTACCCGAATAAACCGACGCACTTACAAGGTAGAGGCTCTGCTTGGCGAGCTGCTCTGCAAGGTCTTTTTCATCATTCGCGATGAAGGTACCCTTGATCTTCTTGTTTTCAAGGTTCACCGCCGTATATTTATATTTCTGCAAGGAACTGTTTGCCCCCTTTCAATTATTTGGGCCGAGCTATACGCCCAGCAAGGATAAATACCAGCTGATAACCGGTCCGCCGACCAGCATAGCGGTTGCAATTCCTACCGCGAGGAACGGGCCGAAGGGATATTCGTGTCCCTCCTCATCGCCCCTTACACGCTTTACGATAAGGAGCACGATGCTGGCACCGACCGACGCGATAAGCATCGCGAAGAGCATCTTCTGCCATCCGAGCAGCAGGCCTGCCGCCAGGGCGAGCTTTACGTCGCCGAAGCCGAGTCCCTCTCGCTTCAGAATAAGCAGAGCACCGTAATATATAAGTGCAAAGCCGCCGCCAAACGCCGCCGCACCGATAAGGTGGTCGTACCAGACGGTAAAGCTGTCGAAGAAGATAGCCACGACGCCCGCCACACCGATGATGATAACGAAGCGGTTGAAGATCAGCATATGCTCAAGGTCAATAAAGAAAATGCAAACTAATGTTGACAAAACAAGGGCAGAGAGTATAGCGTACACCGGGCTCTCGCTCCAGAAAAGGTGGGCGGAGAGCAGCCAGAGAAGGCCGTTCACGATCTCGACGATCATATATCTCGGTGAAATACGCTGGCCACAGCTTCTGCACTTGCCGCCAAGCATAAGGTAGGACAGGACGGGAATATTGTCATACCACTTAAGGACGTAGTCGCAGGTGGTACAGTGAGAATCGGGCTTCGCCAGATTCATACCGTTGGGCAGGCGGTATATAACCACGTTAAGAAAGCTGCCCACGCACAGACCGACTATTGCGGACAGCACGTACACGCACAGCATTACGAATTGCTCGTATCCCATCGCCGCCTCCTTAGGTATCCTTACCCGTCAGGTCGTAGGAGGCGATCTTCTTGATGCCCTCTACAGCCTTCTTGGCAAGCATCTTCGCCTTGTCGATGATGGTATCGTTCTTCTGCTCTGCCTTCTCGTTTGCACGGCTCTTGATGTTGTCAAGCTGGGACGCGTGGAAGTTGTTGAACTTGTTATACTGCTTCACAGAGAAGCCGCCGTAAAGCTCGAGATTCTTCCTGATAATGTCCTTCTTGTCGCCCGTCGTAAGCGGCATAAAGCGAACGCCGTTGTCCTCGACCTCCAGATTTACCTTCTCGTAGAGGAAGAAATACTCGTCGGGCATATTAACGTAAACCGCCTCGGGCTGACCGAGTGTTACGATGTTCTGATTAGATGCGATAAGCTCCAGCGTCCACTTAACGAAGACTCTGAAATTCTCGTACATAAAGTCCTCGCGGTTGGTGGGAGTGGGACGAAGCATAAACTTCGGCAGCTTTCTCGGAGCCTTTTTCCTTCCGCGAACGATAAACTCGCTCTCGGACTCCTCCTCTGCCATAAGCTCGGCCTCAAGCTCCTCGTCCTCCTCTTCCTCGTGCTTCTTCGGTCTGGGGGGCAGGATCTCGAGCCAGTCGTCATCCTCCTCTACCACGACGGCACCCTCCTCGGTGGGGGGAGTCACAACGACCTCCTCCTCTGCCATCGTAAGTGCCTTTGCCTTCGCCTTCTCCTTTGCGTTGAGGACGATAAGCTCGGCGGGGCCGTGATCGAAGAGCAGATCCTCGGGTGCAACCCTCGTCTTGTAGAGAATCTTGTAGCCGAAGGGCAGATTATAGAAGCCAAGCGTCTTTCCCTTCACCACGAAGATGACTCTCGCGTACTCCTCCTTGATGTCAAGAAGGACGTAAGAGGCGTTCTTCAGTCTGGGATTAAGCGACATAGCCGCATTTGCCGCCGCCGAGGACGCGTAGGTTACGTTCGTAACGTTTACCTGCTGGTCGGAGAATGCCTTCTGAATGTTGACCAGCATATCCTTTCTCATCGCCGAGATGGCGTAGGTAGAAATGCCCTTCACCGTCACCGCCAGATGACGGTTGAACTTAAGATCAGAGGAGTTGCCGTAAAGGTTGCTGATCGATGCGGCGAGAGAGTTGTCCATCGCCTTCTTGTTAATAACGGGAATGTTGATCGTATCGGTAAGAACCGCCGAGTCGGACAGCACAACCGACACACGACCGAGCTTCATCTCGGGATGCTCCTGACGGCAGGTGGCTATAATATTGCCCAGCTTCTCATAAAACTCGGTAGTGTATGCCCTTGCCTTGTAGTTGTGCATCACATAGCTGATGGCGTTTTTGTTACCCGTCTTCTTCGAGTAAATATGTATCGCCTCTCGATCGGTGTCAATACCGACAACCGAGTCGATATTCTGATTTAAAAGATCTGTAATCCTTGTAATATCCATTATTTCCCCCATGAGGTGATTTGTTTTTTATCGTTATCAACCTTGACCGTAAATGTCAGTACAAGGGTTGATTCGCCTTCTGAATTAGTTTTTGTTACTGTGTAATTATACGTGTTACCGCCCTCAACTTGTTCTACTGTAACCGTATAATCTTTATATGTTCCGCTTTCATCGTATTCAGTTCCCGCAAGAACCTTATCCGTCAGCTCATACATATCGATCTTTTCCTGGAACTCGGCGAGATCTCTGTTGCCCTGGGCGGATTGCATCCCGGAGATAGAAAGCAGAACGATGCTCAACGCTATCATAACGAACATCGCACCAATGGCAATCTCAATGGCAATACCACGCCGCGATTTTATTAAGTTATTCATATTTTACCTCCTGATGTTTGGTGGGGTGAAGGGCTCTTTTTTGCCCTTTTCAGCGTTTTTGCCTTCCTCTTGATACTTTTGCCTTCCCCTTGGGGAAGGTGTCGGGCGAACATCGTGAGAACGACGGATGAGGTAGTCGATATGTAATATTCTTTTTACCTCATCCGTCATACTCAAGCAAGCTTTCGTATGCCACCTTCCCCAAGGGGAGGGCTACGTTAGAGATCGATTTTACCTTATCTGTTGAAGGCTATGTCAGAAATCGGCACGCTCTTTAATATCCGCAAAGGTCAAGCCGAGGTGCTGCAAAATATCGCCGCAAACGTAACCGAACTGCTCATTAACGATTTCGTTTGAATAGCGTAAAACGGTAAGCCCCGCATCAGACAACGCCTTATCCCTTTTCGCGTCGGCCAATTTGCCCTCTTTGGTCTTATGCTGGATGCCGTCAATTTCAATTACTATTTTAGCAGAATGGATGTAAAAATCAACGATAAAATTGTTAATTATCTTCTGCCTGTTAACGGTAACGGGTAGCAGCTTTAGAAAATCATACCAAAGGTGTCTTTCCTCGGGCGTCATCTCTCGTCTGAGCTGTTGCGAGTTGTTAACCAGGCTTTTGTTGTAATCGTAAGGCATATATTCACCCTGCGGTTTTGTTTATTTCGTTGGAAAAGCATCCCATCGAGAGTAGCTTTACCTTTCGGCTTCGGCCTTTCCTTGTTATTTCAGCCTTCCCTTGTTGCTTCGGCCTTCCCTTGTTGCTTTTGCCTTCCTCTTGATACTTTTGCCTTCCTCTTGATACTTTTGCCTTCCCCTTGGGGAAGGTGGCATTAGAGCGAAGCGATAATGACGGATGAGGTAGTCGCTATCTAACGTTATTTTCACCTCATCCGACCTTCTCGGATAAACCTCGAAGCCCACCTTCCCCAAGGGGAAGGCTACGTTAGAGATCGATTTTACTTTATCTGTTGAAGGCTATGTTAGAAATCGACCTGCTTATATTTCGGGAAGTCTGTGTTAGAGTTAACTTACCCCTACCTCGTATAACTTCTCTGAAGTATAACCTTCTCGCCCTCTTTTGCAACTGCAGTAAAGTTGAGGGTATTTGCTCCGTCCGACAACTCGATAGTTATCGTCATACCATTAGCTTCGAGGGTATATTTTCCCGATATTTCTGCATCTTCACTCATTTCAATACCATTGAGGGTTGCTTTATACGCCACCTCGAACGCCTCCTCGACGCTGCTATTCATAGGATTTTTGCCCGCCCATCTGAAGCACTCGATGGCATTTTCTGCCATATTAGTGGCGGTGAGGGTTTGGGTGGTGCGTAGGTAGTTTCTATTCTGGAAGCTGACGAGGCTAATTGCGGTGGTACTGACGATAACGATAACCGCCATAGCGACGACCAGCTCTACGATGGTGAAGCCTTTTTTTCTCGTGGAGTTAATCTTCTTCATATCAATTACCTCCTTCGCTGGTATAGGGGTTGACGCAGAAGGTAATGCTTTCCTTCTCCTCAAGCACCTCAAAGGTTACGGTTACGAAATAGATCACGTCATCGGAACCCATCGACTCGAATTTGATGTCCGTCACGTTTGTAAGGGTGATCGCGGTTTCGGTATTCTCGCCATTCTTTACGACGAGGTTTTTGCCGCCGTCGTTATTGTCAACCAGCGTCAGCGTTTTTCCATCCGCCGTAATTGATTTGCCTTCATCGGCAACAACGCCGCCATTTCTCTCAATAAAGTCATTAACGAAGGACTCTGCGACGCCGACGTCGCTCATAGCGTCGAGTCTTGCCGAGCTTAACTGACGGCTGCCGTTAATTGAAACGGTAAAGGAAACCACCATTGCACTAACGATGCCGAGAACGGCAAGCACCACAGCAAGCTCGGTGAGGGTGAAGCCGCGTTTATAGGTGTTTTTCTTCATAAAAAATCCTCCGATCTTTGAAAAATTTTCATATATGGTAATATATGCTACCCACTTTTTGTCGTGCAAACATACTACTTATATATAATATTTTAATATTTCGCCCACGCGTGCGTAATAAAAAAAGCCAAAAAGCTACACTTATGATTATAGCAGTTTAACCGCAAAGCAGTAGAACTGATACCCCACCCCGCGAAAAAACGGATGAAAAGTATCAGTTTCACTGCTTTACGGTTGAACACCGCAACACCCCAAAGAGAGCGTTGCGGTGTGTAAAAAACCTATTCCGAGTGGTTTTTTTGGATGTTTAGATTAGGGCTGGGTAGCTGCGGGACCAGATGTACCGAAGTTCTCGCCGTCGAAGGAAACATATACGCCAGTGGAAACTTCTACATAATAGTAAGAAGAAGCGGGAGTTGTACCCTCTGCTGCTACGAATACATAGTTAGCGGGAAGAGCTGTTCCATTATCCAAACCATCGAGCTTACCATCAGCCATATCAAGTGCATAGTTAGCAACATAACCGTTACGAGCTTCCTGCTCGTTAGCAGACTTGTTAGCCTTGTCAACGATGCCACCGAAGGTGGGGATAAGAACTGCGGAAAGGATTGCGATTACTGCGATTACGATTACAAGCTCTACAATAGTAAAGCCCTTCTTGTTGTTTCTTTTCATTGTAAATTTCTCCTAAATGATTTTTTTTGATTTTCATTTTTGAAGCACGAGATACAGTAATACGCCTATGTAATGCATCCACTCGGAAGGTGCATCGCAAATAGCATACCGCCTCGCAAAATCAAACCTGCTTTAAGAAAAACCTCCCAGCCGCCGCACCTACAAAGCCCGCCGCATCGCCGAAGCAATACCGCTCGCCTCTGCTATGTACGAGCAAGGGAATTTTTTCACACGTATATTATAATTATTTGAGGCCCGTTTGTCAATGTTTTTTCGGGATTTTTTTGTTTTTGAGCATTTTTTGCCCCATTTTTTTGACTTGGTTTAAGTTATAGCACCCTTAACTTAAATTCTACATTAATTTTTACCTTAAATCCCTCCCCTTCCCTTCCTATATATTATATGATATATTATATGTGTGCCTCGTGCGGTTTTTGGCATTCTCCTCGCTAACCTTTGCCTTGCCCTCTTACCTTAGCCT
>JAZQDF010000051.1:0-3120 GCA_045546635.1 Eubacteriales bacterium | reverse complement strand
AGCCAAGGAGTTGGGTCTAGTCATTGTCTTCCTAAGACCGCTTGGCCCCCGACTTCGTCCATATATCCCTCGCAGAGAATCATAGTCTCGGCACAGCTGTGACGTGCGAAATTGAGTGCAAAAAGATTTCTCGATTTCTTGAAAACGGGAGTATCGGAGGAATTCTTATATTTTGCCGCCGAGCCGTCCATTGCCCTGCCGCCGAAGGCGATGACGTTGCCCGTCACGTCGATGATCGGGAACATAACGCGATTACGGAAGGAGGGATAAAAGGCTCCCTTCTCACTCTTGCCACAGAGAAACGCCGCAATAAGCTCGTCGTACTTATAGCCCTTCGCAAGCATATATTTCAGGAATGCATCAAAGCTGTCGGGAGCATAACCCAAGCCAAAATGCTTGATAGTAGAGGCTGAAAGCCCACGGGCTTCTGTAAAGTAGGTCAAAGCAGCCTTTGCATCTTGATTATCAGAGAACAGGCATCTGTTGAAATACTTCGCGGCATCAACGTTCATTGCAAAAATACGCTTTCTGTCGAATTTCGGCAGGCCGCCGGCAGGAGCACGCTCGTCCCTGATTATTGTAATTCCCGCACGCTGTGCGAGAAATTCGACCGCATCGGGATAATCAAGATTCTCACGCTTACGGACGAAGGTAATAGCATCACCGCCGGAGCCACAGCCAAAGCAATAGAAGCTGCCGTCCTCGGGATAAACGGTAAAGGAGGGCGTTTTCTCGCTATGGAAGGGACAAAGCCCCTTAAGGTTTGAGCCTGCTCTTTTCAGAGACACGTATCCACCGATAAGCGTGACTATATCGGTACGCATCAGCACCTGCTCTATTGTTTCCTTACTGATCATATTGAGTCCTCCTTTCCTTTTTTGCACCTTAATATACGGCGTGTTTTACAAAAACACTCTTTTTATTCGAAAAAAATCGAAAAAAATTAATATGAAAATTCTTCGCCTGTAATTTCTATCTCTACCCTGCCCGCAGTTGCCTCAACGAGAGCGTTTTTCAGTCGGTCAAGCTCACTCTTCACGATACTGCCGCCAACTATGACGCCGACGTCGTATTCGGTTGACTCGGTGCGGAATCCAAGCTCTGATAGAATAGACGTGATCTTACCGTAATCGGAATAGCTTACGGCGATCTCGAGTCCGGTATAAATATCATATCTGATAATTTCCGCCGCCTCAAGTGCACCGAGGGCGGCAGAGGTATATGCACGGACAAGACCACCCGTACCGAGCAAAGTTCCGCCAAAATACCTGGTCACAACTATACAGACGTCGGTACAGCCGTTTTTACGGATTATATCAAGGACGGGCATACCTGCTGTTCCCTGCGGCTCGCGGTCGTCGGTAAATCGCATTGTCGAATTCTCGCGAAGGACGTAGGCATAAACGTGATGGCGTGCGTCGGGATAGCGTTTCTTCACCGACTCGATGAAGGCGATTGCATCTGCCTCACAGCTGACGGGCATCGCCATACCGATAAATATTGATTTTCGGTCCTCATATTCAAAATATGAGGGGCCCTTTACTGTAATATAGCTTTCCGTACTCATACTTACACCGTAACAATATAGCGTGAATACATACCTCTGCCACGCTCGTCAAGGATAACCTCGACGCGAATTCCATCGTCAACGTAGTCGACCGACTCGACGGTATAGTTATCGTAAAGCGTACTGACCACCGACTGATTTGAATACGGTATCAGAAGGCTGTATTTCTTTTTAAATCTATGAATTGTCTGTTCTATAAGGCAGAGGAGCCTGTCAATTCCCTCGCCTGTCGCACCCGAGAGGATAACGGCATCGTCGCCATCCATATCGGTGATAGGCTCGGTCAGCATATCGCACTTGTTATAAACCAAAATAACCGGCTTGTCAGAAGCACCGAGATCCTCGATAACCCTCCTTGTAACCTCGATATGCTCGCCGACCTCGGGATCGGTGATATCGGATACGATAAGAAGAACGTCGGCATAAACGACCTCGTCAAGAGTGGACTTAAACGCCTTGACAAGATGGTGAGGCAGCTTTCTGATAAATCCGACGGTATCGGTAAGCAGCACACTCTCACCACAGGGCAGCTCAAGCTTTCGCGTGGTGGGATCGAGCGTAGCAAAAAGCTTGTCCTCCGAAAGCACACCCGCACCCGTAAGTGCATTGAGAAGGGTTGACTTTCCCGCATTGGTATAGCCGACAAGAGCGATCTTACAAAGTCCGCTTCTGTCTCGCTGGGCACGCATAACCGAGCGATTATGCTCCATCTCTGCAAGCCTCTTCTCAAGGGCGATGACCTTCTCCTTCATATGACGGCGATCGCTCTCCAGCTTGGTCTCACCGGGGCCGCGTGTTCCGATACCGCCGCCCAGCCTTGAAAGCTCGGTTCCACGTCCCATAAGTCTGGGTGCACTGTAACGAAGCTGTGCCAGCTCCACCTGCAGCTTACCCTCGCCACTGGTGGCGTGAAGTGCAAATATATCAAGTATAAGCATACTGCGGTCGATAACGCGAACGTCACCGCCAATATCGTTCTCAAGATTTCTAATCTGTGCGGGCGTAAGCTCGAAGTCGAAGATGACAAGCTCCACCTGATTTGCCGAGCAAAGCTCGGATATCTCCTTAACCTTACCGCTACCTATACAGGTGCGTGGATCGAAGCTGTCCTTGACCTGAATCACCCTGGCGAACACCCTGCCGCCCGCCGTATCGAGAAGTCGCTCAAGCTCGTCGAGAGAACGATCGCATTCGGGCACGTCGGAGCCACGCTCGGCAATACCGACGATTATCGCATCGCTTTTAACAATTTCAGAATCCTTCATAAAAAACCTCTTTAGGAAACAAAAAGAGTGCAGGAAAAATCCGAGCACTCTTTTATGATACATTGATTACTTGTTGTTCTGTGCAGCTGCAAGACGCTTCTTGAACTTATCAAGACGTCCGCCTGCGTCAACAAACTTCTGCTTACCTGTATAGAAAGGATGGCACTTGGAGCAAATTTCCACGTTCATATCGCCCTTAACGGAGTGAGTCTGAACGGTAGCACCACACGCACACTTTATGGTAGCCTCTTTGTATTCGGGATGTAATCCTGCCTTCATTTTAACACC
>JAZQDF010000050.1:0-8180 GCA_045546635.1 Eubacteriales bacterium | reverse complement strand
AACCGTAGGTGAGAGTTCGTTCCCCCCTGCCACTAAAAAAAAATAAAAGCCGAAGTAAAAACTTCGGCTTTTTGGCAGGGGCGGAAGGACTCGAACCCACGACCCATGGTTTTGGAGACCAGTACTCTACCAACTGAGCTACACCCCTATGCACCCGTATATTATACTAAACTTTTTTCGCTTTGTCAAGTGCTTTTTGAAAAAATTCTTTTTATCGTGACTTTTTTGCCTGCCTTCCGGGTTTGCTGCTTTTTCTGCAATTATTTAAAAGTATTGACTTTTTAAAAATTATATTGTATAATAAAATAGATTTATGTTTTTTTCTGCATTTTTATGACAAATCATCGCAGCAATGCAATGGAGGGGATGTCTTGAATATACCTTATACAAAAGAAGAAGTCGTTAAGAATGATTTTTTGTTTATCAGCTATAAGCACGAGGATAATGAGATTGTAAGCGAGGTGATATCCTTCCTTGTGGAAAGGGGCGTTCGCCTTTGGTATGATGCCGACCTGGTTATCGGAGAGAACTGGACCAAGATCGCCGAGAGCCTGATAAAGCACGAGCATTGCAGAGGCGTTATCTTCTTTAACAGTGAAATATCCTTTACCAGCGAGCCGGTCTACCTGGAGAGAAAATACACTCTCGAGAAGAAGGAGGCCTGCGATGAGAAGAAGATACCCTTCTTCGTGTTCCCCGTCAATATCGGCAAGACGTCTACCGTCCGACTGCTGAAGGCGGTGTTTGATTCGCTTCCCGATGATGATAAGACTATCGAGCGTATATGTCCGTTAGAGTACGTGGAGGGTATTTCCAGGCTCTTCGACAGACGCACTATATATTGCTATGCCGATCCCGACGATAAGGAGGGATATATGACAAGGCTGCTGGGCCACATAAAGAAGGCCTGTCCTACGATTATTGATAAAGAGGCTCTCAGTACCAGAGAAATAGAGAAAAATCTCGGTACGGTAAGCACCGCCCTTTCCTTTGGAATCCGCAAGGGCAATGTGACCGAGGACTTGCCTGCATACTTCCTTGCAAGCAATCAGCGTATTGAGCATAAGGGCAGAAAATACATCGTTGAGGATGGAATTGCCTACGAAACCGCAAAGATGTCTTGGATTCCCGTCTACTGCGATGAGGAGAGGTTCGTTTTACTCTCGCGTGAGATCGTCGGCACTCGCAACGGCGGAGATTCGCTGAACGATTGGCTGGTGGGAGATTTTGCTAAGACCGCCTTCGGCGAGGATGAGTGGCCTGAGGTGCTGCACGTGCGACTTCTGACAGAGGATGATATTGCGAGGGCATCCACGCCTGATTTTCTTGCACTTAACACCTGTGAGACGCATTGGTGGCTGGATTCCCGTAGCGAGGGTGCACTGCAGAAGGTCGTGAAGAAGGACGGCACGATCTATCACAGCGGATATAACTTCAGGGTTAAAAAATCGGGCGTGCGTCCCGTGATTTGCTTGAGAAAAGAATTTGTCGTTGCTCTGAAGCAAAAGAAATTTTAATATTTAATAATTTTACATATTTGGAGGAAATCAAATGAGTGCTATTGATACTTACAAGGGTTCTTCGCTCGGCATTCTCAAGGACATCGTCAGAAGGAGCAGAGCAAGATCGAGTGCAAGCTCTATTTTCTATGAGTACAGAGATAAGTCTCAGATAGGTAAGGAAATATTCAAGGAGCTTTACGCCCGCTTTGACGATAAAAAGCACGGCTTCTATATGGACGATTCCAAGGAGATCGGTATTCTCTCCCAGTGTCAGTCGCTCCAGGCTCTCCTGCTTCTTTCATCGAGCTTTGGACTCGGTTTCGACGACAAGCATATTTTAAATGCTGATAAGGAGAACCTTTCCATTCGTGAAATAATGGATTTCGTTATTGAGGATATTATGAAGTCCATATCTACCGAGAAGAGTGGCGAGTACAAGTTTGACGCATCTCCCTACGATACCAGCAGGCACTTTGACGTCCAGTATTCCAACGTGGAGACTATTACCTGGGTTATTTCCTGCTTCCTCCAGGCACTTAAATTCCACGCTCTTGAAAACGAGGTTTGCCGTTGGCAGAGCCAGCTCGTAGAGGTTATTACCTACGGTCTTAAATATCTGAACAAGGCCTTCATCTCGTCTCCCAACGTTGGTACCTCCAACAAGCTTGAGATCGGATGGAACTTTACCGACGACTGTGAGGAGCCCTCTCTTTACTATTCCTTCACGGTTTGTGAGTGCTTCGTTGAGCTGTTCGAAACCTTCAACACCGATAGCGACGGCAACGTTGACAACCTGGGCGGTTATCTGAAATATCGCGAGGCTCTTCGTAACTTCCAGAATCCTGAATACAGAATAGAGATGGATCCCGACGTAGTAGCTAAGTATAACGCCGAAAAGGCGGCTTACGAGGAGGCTCTTAGTAAGCCGATGCCCGGAAAGAATGAGTTTGGCAGAGACCAGGCGAGATTTAGTCCTTACTTCGAGCTTGCTCTTCTCTTCAAGGAGATCAACTGCGGCGTAGAGGGCATTGATAAGGATAGCGTGTACGGTGAGTTTGAGGATCATTGCAAGGCGGTTGCAAGAGAGGTTTGGAGACTTTCTAAGGAGCATCTTGCGGACAAGTTCTTCTACAACGATCTGAAGACCACTCTTACCGAGGAGGATATTACCATATCCACCACCAGTGACGCACTCTTCAACACGGTATATATAATCAACATTATGCTTGACGCCGGTCTTGACGAGGATCTTGACCGTGACAGAATAGTAGCTAACAGCAATCTTGAGTCGGCACTCAGCATCGGAAACCATAGCGGAGAGCTTGCAGAGCAGGCAGAGCGTGCCGACCGTGAATACAACAATCTGTTTGAATCCTGTCAGCTCGCTTCTCAGAAGGCTATCCGTACCTACGAGAAGCTTAAGACACAGGGCAAGGAGTACATAGTTGAGCAGTTCCTTGTCGGATTTAACGAATCCTTCATCGTGCACAGAGATAAGGTAAAGGAGCTTCGTAAGCTCCGTATGCGTGTGTTCACTCTGATGCCCCTTCTTATCCGTACCAACAACGTCATCAGCGAGTACCTCATTAAATATCCTCAGGCAAATATGAAGAAGTACCTGATCTATATCCTTGAGAACAGATACGAGGATAATAACAGGTTCAAGTGGATCTGGGAAAACGACGGCTTCTTCAGCTGCAGTAACTACTACTACGTTTCTGCTCTTGGCGAGTTCTATTCCTACTACGAGAGCTACGAGGAGAGGTTTATTGCGAACTATACCCAGAATGAGACAGCCCGTGCTACCATTAAGGCGGAGTATCTCAAGGAGCTTCGCGGTGCAGGTGGTGAGATCTCGGCCCTCAAGAAGGAGAGCAAGGAGAAGGACGCTGAAATAGCCGAGCTTAAGGCACAGCTTGCCAATGTGGAAACGCCCATTGAGGATGCCGTTGCCAAGGTTATCAAGAGCGAGATGAAGGAGCTTCTGCCCGAGATGCTCAGCAGCTATATTTCCGAGGCGGCAAGAGGCCTTACCGTTGACGACGTGGACGATACGGTCTGCAAGGATGAGCATAAGGCACTTAAGACTGCCTTCGGCCAGTTCCTGCTTGCAGTAATCGGTGAGTACACCTTCAAGAATGTAAAATCCGGTCAGAAGACCGTTGAAGAAAAGAAGGCCGACTATATTTCTCTCAACGCGGAGGTCAAAAACGTATTCATCCGCCGCGTAAAGCAGTTTATTTCTGACGTAAACGACAGCGACGAATATAAGGGCAAGAAGACAAGATAACCGTACAATTAAAATCAAGGAGACTTTATAATGAAAACAATTTCCTTTTTCTCATATAAAGGCGGTGCAGGACGAAGCACCCTCGCATACAACGTAATTCCGATACTGGCGGCCGAGCATATCAGACCTACGGCAGAGTCGCCTATTATCGTCGTTGATACCGACGTTGACAGCTGCGGTATGTCCTATCTCGTTAAGGCGGAAAAGCAGATTACCGATACCAACTGCATTCAGCACCTTCTCGGCAATCCCTTCAATATGAAGAGCGAGGGCAGTATCAAGAAGCACCCCTTCTTATCTCAGCTTATTCCCGTAGGCAACGCTTACGGCTATCCTGTGAATGACGCCATTCTTTTCCTCCCTGCTAAGGATCTTAAGAACATCGGCAAGGATGCGAAGAATAACTACTCCGAGGCAGGTCAGTTCCCCTATATGGAATCCCTGAAACGCTTCCTTGAGGTTTGTGACGAGAAGTTTGACGTTCCCGCAGTGATCTTTGACTCTGCGGTAGGTAACTCCGCACTTGCGAACATCTCCAACGAGGCGTCGACTGTCATCATCTGCGTAATGCGTCCCACAACACAGTTCGTAAACGGAACACGCCGTTATCTTCTCGGCGTTGAGAACAGCGAGAAGCTGCTCAGCAGCGATAAGCATATCGTTCTCGTTCCCAACGTTATTCCCGAGGATGCGATCTCTATCAACGGCCTCAGATATCCCGATGCCGCAATCAGCAAGATCTGTAACGATTTCGATGATTTTGAGGACGGCACCAACAACACATATCACTTTGATATGCTCGACCGCGACGAGTTCGGTATTCCCGCGGTAAAACGCTTTATGTGGATAGAGGATGCACTTTATATCAAGCCTCAGTCCGAGCTGAACGATAATGAAAAGGTTGCTTTGGGAAGATACCGTAAGCTTGCGAGAATCATTAACGACATCGACGCTGATTATTAATCGGGAGGATCCGGTATGAAGGAAATTTCTGTTGAAAAGAACCAACAGTTGGATGCCAATAAGAAGAGCATAGAAAAGTTCTTTGATAACAACGTTTGCGACAATATTAAGGTATACGTATTGGGCGGTACCAAAACTCAGCGTTACGTAAGACGCGTGAGCGACTACGTTGTTTATATAAATAACATTCTCTCTCTTGCTTTCATTTTTGCTCACGGATGTCTTCGCTGCAATAAGGACGGCAAAAAGCCCGTAAAGCCCTCGAAGCAGAGCTCCCTGCGTATTATTAACAGCCTTCGCAAGGCCTACGTTCAGTATCCCGTCACAAGCGAGCTGGTTCAGTTCGTGCTTTCGGATATTCAGTTTGAGATGCTTAACGGCGATAGCAGTGAGCTTTACGAGGTTTTTGAAAATCTTTGTAAATTCTCTAAGAGCTTCAGCCTGACGAAATATTATAAGCTTATTTCAACCTGGAAGGCAGAGCCCTCCCGCTTCAGTATGGATCCCTGCGAGCTGTCGGGAATGTTCTTAAAGATGCTCAAGAGTATGACCTTCCTTTCCGAGTATGATCTCGTTCAGATGGGACAGGAATTCTTCTTTATAAAGAAGGATGGCGAAAACGACGAATACGATAGGATCCCCGTAAGGCACCATATTTATTACGATCCCGAGCAGGACATTAAAATGTTCTATTCGCTTTATAGCGTAGAGTGCTTTGGTGACGTTGACGACGAGGATAAGGTGCTTGGAATCAGATATGTTTGCGGAGACGGATATCAGACGGTGGCCCTCAAGGTCGGCGAGACCGCTCCCAAAAACGTAGAGAGCTCCGCATATATTGAGGCGGATCCGGAGGATTATTATTATGAGATAATCGGCGGGGAATGGAATTCCGAGTCGGACGACCAGGAAGCAAAAAAAAACAGTAATTTTATAGACCAGGTTCACGCGATCAATTATAAGTATATAAAAAATCTCGCACTGTCCATCTCGGACGCCATAAGCACTAATCTGGGATCAAAAAGAGCACTTTACGATGCATATCATTTAAGGCATAAGGATATCTTCGGAAAAATCACCTCGCCTGACAATATTGACAGCCTTCCTCTTGACTGGGACGGCATTATCGTAATGCTTCTTATAGAATCCAGCCCCACCAGTGTGCTTGAAACGCTCTTCCGTACGGTGTCGCAGACCTTTATTACGATTACCAGAAACCTTTGCAAGCGAATCGATAATCCCGATATGATAATATACGGATTGACCGAGGATGAGCTGCACGAGAAGGTTGACGAGATAATAAGAACCAAGCTGATACTGGGTGAAACGGGCGGATTTGGAAAGATTCCCCGTCACCGCTCGGATGCACGCCTTCGTGCACGTGCAGAGGCTTTGCTGATCGTTTCCTCGCTTTCCGCGGTGCTTGAGGATGAAAATACCGAGAGGACGATTTGTGCGGGAAATATATACGATAATATCTCTCTGCTCGAGAGGATGAAGAAGGAGGATAACGAGGATCAGAAATGCAAGTATATTTGTATTATCCTCGGCGAAACCTTCCGTCACCTTTCCTGCTTCTATAGGGGAATTATCGGATACGGAGAGGTGAAGGGACGCTTCGATGCCGAATCGGGTGACGTTTGCTTCTCCGAGGCAAAGATAGCCTCCTATCAGAAAAAGATGTATGCCGCCTTTATGAAGGCTGCGAAGGAGGAGGCAGACCTGCTTAAGCAGTATAACTCGTCCGAGCACGAGGATATGCTTCAGCTGATCTATCACTTTGCCGAGATCTGCGACAGCTGCAGCTCGACTAACCACAGCTCCTCGAAGGAGGAGAAGAATCTTTATTCTGCCATAGGCAGACACGATATTCTTAACATCGCCGAGTTTAAGAGCCTCGTGTTTGATTTTATTAAAATGTTCCCCGACGTCACCGAGCGAAACGCGGATAACTGGATATCCTTTGCACTTGATGTTCTGCGTTATCTTCGCACCGGCAGGCTGAAGGGAACTGCAGACTCGCCCACACACGCAATATATCCCTTTACTGCCACCTATAACCGCGGCAACGTAAACTACGACGGATATAAGACGGTCACCTTCGTACTCAATATCAATTTTGACGGCGACGGTGAGGAGAAGAAGGAATATATCAACGTGCTTACCGAGTTTACCTATAACCTCAGTAACGTATTCTACTGTCTGCCAAACGTTCTTCGCTCTAACAGAAGATGGTGGATAGACCCCGTATTAATTGATTTTAAGGATTTCAACGAGATATTCGATGATTCAGAATAGGAGATAAAATGTTAGCAAACAGACACTATATGCTTGATGCCTACGGCTGCTTCGTTGAGCAGTCAAACAGCATTATGGTTGTAAACGACCTTTTGGTACAGTTGGCAAACGATCTTGATATGAAGCCGATTATGCCTCCCTTCCTTGTTCCGTTCTATTACTGTGCAGATCCCGAGGACGTGGGCGTAAGTGCCTTCTGCATCTGTGCTAACGGCTCGCACATCACCATCCACACCTTCCCCTATCGCTCCTGCTATTTCGTTGATATTCTCACCGATCAGTTCTTCAGCGAGGCCGACGTAACCAACGCCATTCAGAATCAGATCTACGCCAGCACCATCAATACCAACGTGGTTGACAGACGCGTCTTCGAGGGTATTGACGGCAATATTGACGTGGGCAACGATTTTGGCCCTCATTATATGATAACCGTAGACGACGTGGACGTCACCTTCGAGGAAATCTTCACCTGGCTTGACAATATCTCCTCGAAAATTAATATGCACGCCATTTGTCGTCCCTACGTTATCTTTGACAAGACCACCGATCCCGACTACATCTCGGGCTTCCTCGTAGTGGCACAGAGCCATATTGCCTTCCATTATTCTATAAGAGAGCGTCAGGCGAATATCGACATCTTCTCCTGCAGCTTCCTTGAGAACGGCGTTGTGGAGGACATTCTCCACGAGTGCTTTGGCTCAAATACACAGGTCAACCTCTTTGCCAGAGGCAGCAAGCATCATATCCGCTGCGAGACCGCATCGAGAGCCGCACGCATCAAGCGTGACGAGGCCTGGAGAAGCAACATTTAATGCTTTAAGGTACTACCCGTTATTTACCGATGTCCCCTTTGCTCACAGTATACAAAGCGTGGATCGTATTAATTCGTAGTATAAAATGTGATTTATAAAAAAGAACGAAGCTATAGCGTGATGCTCTTAACGGAGCATTCACGCTAAACGATGTTTGCCCTTACGGGCAAATGATGAAGCCTAAGGCAGTGATGTTCACTGCGTGAATGATGTTGTGCCTTCGGCACAGTGGGCAAACATCACATCATTGCGAGCTTGTATTTGCGTAGCAAATGGCGAGCAACATCATTATGCGGAGCATAACATCACTTTTGC
>JAZQDF010000049.1:0-2465 GCA_045546635.1 Eubacteriales bacterium | reverse complement strand
GGCTGGGTAAGGCACGAATGGAACACCTTCAACGCGGATATACCCAGCAATATCAAGAAGAATGCACAGATAATCACCTTCCCCGACGGTATCAACACCAAGGAGATGCCGAGAGTGCTGAGATACGTGCAGAATTACAGATTTGCCGACGAGGATAATATGCTTACCTTCATCAACGGCTTCTTCGGTAATCAGCCTATTGCCGAGCGTGTGGATAGTGCTGATGGCGGCGAGAGGAGAAGTGTACCCCGCAGGATATCTGCCGAGGAGCATAGCGTATACAACTCCGCGGGCAAGGGTGAGCTTGAAATTTTCCGCCTTCGCGAGAGGAGAAATTACAAAATCGACATTGAGGCCATAAATTACGTCAAGTCACAGATGAACAGACAGAAATATAACGTGCTGGTGCTGGGCTGTGCATACGGATTTGTTGCCGAGTCGCGATTCGGCCTTGACGACGATATGGAGACGGTCATCTGCATTGACAAGAACGAGGAGGTAATCGAGAAGGCAAAGGAGCTTTACCGAGATTATCCCCATATGAAGTTCTACGCCGTCGAGATTCAGAGCGACGGCTACGTCGGTAAGCTTTCGTCCATACTTAAGGAAAACGGCATTGATTCAATCGACATCGTATACTGTGCAGACGTATTCAGATACTTCACCAACGCACAGACCTGCATAAGAAACACGAGGAAATTTATGAGGGCGGGCGGCTTCCTTATCTCAAAGGGTGGCGACGATGCAAACAAGATGGCATATCCCGACGAGGAGCACCGCCTTGACGATCTGCTCGACGCCTGTCGCAGACTTAACGGTATGCCGAATTACGACGTGGGCAGAGAGCTTCCCCTGTTTATTCAGAACGCGGGCCTTTATATCAAGGATATAAAGATCGATCTGATGTCTACGATAAATATGACCTTTGAGGAGAAGGAAAACCTATTTATCGGCACCTTCGCCCGCAGGAAAAATATCGCAAGGCAGATTCTTGCCCGCGATCCGCTGGCAAAAGCCGAGGTGGAGAGGCTTATCTCTGCGGTAGATCGCTTTGAGGAGATATTCTACGACGCAAGCTTCTGGTACAGCGAATCAAATATGCTGTTCGTTGCACAGAAAAAGTAAAGAGCATCTTGCAAAAGCAAATTCACTATGGTATAATAATGAGGATAACAACACTCACAACTATTGAAAAGAGGATTTAAAATGGCAAAAAGCATTCAGGACATTCTGGCTCTTATAAAGGAAAAGGGCATCAAGATGGTCGACTTCAAGATGGTTGACATCAACGGTCAATACCGTCACGTGACTATTCCCGCAGACAACTTCTCGGAGGAGGTTATGGTAAGCGGTATCGGCTTTGACGCCTCCAACTACGGCTATGCGGTGGTTGAGAAGAGCGATATGGTATTTATTCCCGATCCCGACACGGCTCTTATCGATCCCTTCTGCGACATTCCTACCCTGTCTATGACGGGTAATGCGATGATAATCGATTATCCCAAGAACCGTCCCCTGCCCCAGTACCCCAGAAACATCATCAAGGCCGCCGTTGAGTATATGAAGGAAAGCGGCGTGGCTGACGAGATGAAGATCCTGCCCGAGTTTGAGTTCTATCTCTTCGACGATATTGGATGGGAGGTTGCAGGCAACTCTATCGGTGTATCTCTCGATGCAAAGCAGTCCTACTGGAACAGCGGTGTTGAGGGACGCGGCGTTATAGTGCCCAAGCAGAAGAACTATCATATAGCAAAGCCCTTCGACGTATCCTACGAGTGCAGAAGCGAGATGTGCCTGCATATGCTGGATGCGGGAATTGAGATAAACTATCATCACCCCGAGGTTGCGGCAAGCGGTCAGTATGAGATCGAGCCCCAGCTCGGCGAGGTGGTTCATATGGCGGACGCCACGATGATGATAAAGTACATCATCCACAACACCGCACTTAAGTACGGCAAGAGTGCCACCTTTATGCCCAAGCCCATCTACGGTGAGGCAGGCAGCGGTATGCACGTTCATATGCTGCTGTTCAAGGACGGAGAGCCCGTATTCTCTGACGATAACGGCTATGCACATCTGTCCGAGACCGCACACTACTTTATGGGAGGTCTGCTTAAGCACATCTCCTCGCTTTGTGCAATAACCAACCCCTCCACCAACTCCTTCAAGCGTCTTGTTCCCGGCTTTGAGGCACCCGTAACCGTTGGCTACGCTACCTCTAACAGATCGGCGGTTATCAGAATCCCCGCTTATGCGAAGAGCCCCGACAAGCGTCGCTTTGAGCTTCGTAACCCCGACGCAACCTGTAACCCCTACTTCTGCTATGCGGCGATACTGATGGCAGGCCTTGACGGTGTTAAGAACAAGATCGATCCACACGCTAACGGTTGGGGACCATACGACTTTAACCTTTACACCTTATCAGATGAGGAGAAGGCTAAGTTATCAAGTCTTCCTACTACTCT
>JAZQDF010000048.1:0-4157 GCA_045546635.1 Eubacteriales bacterium | reverse complement strand
TATAATGACTACATCTGTGACTATGCCTATAGGGTGATTTATGCCCATTGGCAGGACAGTAATATTATCAGGACGGTCCTCTGCGATGCTCTGTACGAACGTCCGAAGTTATAAGGAGGCCCTAAAATGGAAAAGATCCAGGCTTTTGTAAGTGAGCAGATTAAGACCGACGTTCCTAAGTTCGGTATCGGCGACGGCGTAAAGGTTTACGTTAAGATCGTCGAGGGTGAGAAGGAAAGAGTTCAGATGTTCGAGGGTACCGTAATTGCAAGACACGGTGGCGGCATCTCCGAGACCTTCACTGTAAGACGCGTTTCTTACGGCGTAGGCGTAGAGAAGACCTTCCCCCTTCATTCTCCCAACGTAGAGAAGGTTGTAGTATTCCGCGAGGCTAAGGTTCGCCGTGCTAAGCTTTACTACCTTCGCGACAGAGTTGGTAAGGCGGCAAAGGTTAAGGAAAAGGTTAACTGATTCCTTATTTCGCCAATATAAAAAGCAGGGCAATCGCCCTGCTTTTTATTATTTAATGCCTTATACAATATTTTCGGGGAGCCGCTTGCCGCCGAGAATATGGAAATGCAGATGCTTTATGCTCTGGGCTCCGTCATCGCCTATATTGGTAATTACGCGATAACCGTTGCCAAGGCCAAGCTCTGCCGCAATTTTCGGAATGGCTGTGAAAATTGCCGCAACGTATTTTGCATTTTCGGATCTTATCTCATCCGCGGAGACAATATGCTCCTTTGGAATAACGATAACGTGTACGGGGGCCTGGGGTGCAATGTCGTGGAAGGCGTAGCACATTTCGTCCTCGTATACCTTTTTTGAAGGAATATCACCCTTGATTATAGAACAGAATAAGCAGTCCATATTAATTTTACCTTTCCTTTTTTTATAATTTTATCACAGCAAATAATGTTTTTCAATAGTTTTTCATAATTTCTTGACTTTTAGATAAAATTAGTTTATTATATATTTCATAAAACACCTTGGAGTTAATATGCCTTATATAAATTATTCCTTGCCCACCTATCCTGCAAAAAGCGATATGTGGAGAGAGCTTGCGGCCGAGAGTCGTCCAATCGTGGTTTACGGTATGGGTAACGGTGCGGACAAGCTTTTTGACCGACTTGAACAGTTCAATATTAAGGTCAGCGATATATTTGCCTCCGACGGCTTTGTCAGGGGACACTCATTCCGCGGCTTCCGTGTGAAATCCTTTTCGGAGATAAAGGAGACATATTCGGATTTTGTTATCCTCCTTTCCTTCGCCTCAAATCGCGGCGAGGTTATTGATATGCTTTATGATATTGATAAGAATTACGATATGTACGTTCCGGATATGCCCGTCGCAGGGGTAGAGGAGTACTTCGACCTTGATTTTTATAATCGTCATTACGACGAGATCGTAAGGGCGTACAGCTCGCTATCTGACGATGAGTCCCGTGCCATTTTTACGTCGGTAATTAACTATAAGCTGACGGGAAGGATGAAATATCTTCTTGAATGCTATTCTGTGAGAGATGAGATTTACTCGCTTCTTCCCGCAGAAAAAATACGCCGCGTAATTGACGCAGGTGCGTATAACGGCGATACGGCGAGGGAGATGAAGGGGTATTTTCCGAATCTTGAAGAGGTCTATGCTATTGAGCCGGACAGGAAGAATTTTAAGAAGCTCGTAAAATATTCCGAGGCAGAAACGCAAATTAAGGTAATTCCCATTAATTCTGCCGTTTGGAGTGAGGACGCAGGAGGAAGCTTCTTTACCAGCGGAAACCGTAACGCCACGGTCGTTGCCACAGCCTCCTATCAGCATACCGAGGATGAAATATCGCTAAGAAGGATAGACTCGCTTGACATCGGTAAGGTGGATTATATAAAATATGACGTTGAGGGGGCGGAGGCTGATGCACTTATCGGTTCTCGTGATACCATAAGCAAATATACGCCGCCGCTGCTTATTTCTCTATATCACAGATCAAGGGACATATTTGCCCTTATAAATAAGGTCAGGGAGGAATGGCCGGAGTACAGCCTTTATCTTCGCCGTCTCAGATGCCTTCCCGCCTGGGAGATCGACCTTATTGCAGTAAAAAATACTTAATCCGAGAGGAATTATAATGAAAAGACCTGAAATACTTTCGCCCGCAGGCAATTTTGAGAAAATGCGTGCTGCCATCAGATACGGTGCAGATGCCGTATATCTTGCCGGACATATATTCGGTATGAGAGCTGCTGCCGACAATTTTTCGGTGGAGGAGCTTTCCCTGGCGGTTGAATATGCTCATCAGCGTGGCGTAAAGGTTTATCTTACGCTTAACACAATGCCAAGAGAGTATGAATATCCCGAGCTTCGTAAATATTTATCCCAGCTTTCGCATATAAATATAGATGCAATGATTATTGCCGACGTGGGTGTTCTTATGCTGGTACGCGAGATGCTTCCCGATATGGAGATACATATCTCCACCCAGGCTAATGCTACCAGTGCGGCGGCCTGCCTTGCCTGGTATAAGCTGGGTGCAAGGAGAGTGGTGCTGGCAAGAGAGCTGACGCTTGAGGAGATAAAGGCTATTCGTATGGGCATACCCGACGAGCTGGAGCTTGAGTGCTTTATCCACGGCTCTATGTGTGTATCCTACAGCGGAAGATGTCTGCTGTCAAATCATATGGTGGGCAGGGATGCTAACCGCGGAATGTGTGCTCAGCCCTGCAGATGGAATTATACAATAAAGCGGTATGAGATCGAGGAGGAGAAGCGTCCCGACTGTAAGATGCCTGTTGAGGAGATAAACGGCGAGACCTTTATTATGGCAAGCCGTGATACCTGCACAATAGAGCATATTCCCGAGCTGGTAGAGGCGGGTATAAATTCCTTCAAGATCGAGGGAAGAATGAAATCGGCCTATTATACCGCCGTCGTTACCAACGTCTATAAAATGGCACTTGACTCATATTTTTCCGGCGATTATCAATACGATCCCGCCTGGTATCGCGAGCTTGAGTCGGTAAGCCATAGGGACTATCATACGGGATATTATTTCACCGACTCTCACGCTGACGCTAATCTTGCACCGAATAACGGATATATAAAGGATAAGGCGTATCTTGCCGTTGCTACGGGATACGATAGCGAGAGCGGTCTTGCAGAGTTTACCCAGCGTAATAAAATGCTGTGTGGCGATGCCGCCGAGCTTCTCACCCCCGGGAAGATCGGCAGAGAGCTAACGATCGGAGAGCTGTATGATGAAAATATGAACCCGATTGACAGCACACCTCATCCTTATATGAAATTCTATATGAAGGTTGATTTTGAGGTTCACGAGGGAGATATCCTTCGGGCAAAATAAGGTGGAAGAGTGCTGATTTTTGAAATTATTAAGGTAATAGCGTTAGGAATAGTTGAGGGTGTCACAGAGTGGCTGCCCATAAGCTCTACGGGACATCTCATACTTCTTGATGAGCTGATAAGCCTTCGTGTATCCGAGGACTTTATGTCTGTATTTACGGTGGTTATACAGCTTGGGGCCATTCTTGCGGTGGCTGTGCTGTTTTTTGATCGGCTGAACCCCATTTCATCAAGGAAGGGGAGGGCGGAGAGATCTGCCACCCTGTGCCTGTGGGGCAAGGTTTTGGTTGGATCTGTTCCCGCGGCGTTGCTTGGACTTCTGCTTGACGATTTTATTGAAAGATATTTATTCAGCTATACCGTTGTTGCTTTCACCTTGATAGTTTATGGAATTGCATTTATTTACGTAGAAAAAATCAAGGCAGAAAAGAATAATGATGGAAAAGACCTTGATTCCATAACCTATACCGATGCTATTAAAATAGGCCTTTTTCAGTCGCTGTCTCTGATTCCCGGAACATCTCGCTCAGGCTCGACCATTCTCGGAGGAATGCTTATCGGCGTGTCCCGCAGAGCATCGGCAGAGTTTTCCTTTTTTATGGCTATCCCGGTTATGCTGGGGGCATCGGCAGTTAAAATTCTGAAATTTGTATTTTCCGGTTTTACTGCAACGGCAGAGGAGCTGCTTCTTCTGCTTGTTGGAATTGTAGTTTCGTTTATCGTTTCGCTTATTGTTATCCGCTTCCTTATGGATTACGTAAGAAGACGCAGTCTTGAGATATTTGGATACTATCGCATCATACTCGGT
>JAZQDF010000047.1:0-3981 GCA_045546635.1 Eubacteriales bacterium | reverse complement strand
TGTCCCCAGCGTAATGCAGTGCTGATAAGCTCATCGGGAGTGATGATGGCATCCATCTGGGACATATTTGTATGTAGGTGTAGCTCTACACGCTTCTCGGCGGCATCATCGGTACGAAGGCGGGTAGAGATCTTCTTTATGGATATGGGCGAGAGGAAGGGCTCGCCGTCGTATTTATCGATCTGTACCCTACCGAGAACGGCAAGATGAGCACCTGCCTTCAGCGAGTTGAACCAATCAAGCTCCTCTTTCGGCAAGGTATTCTTTATATAAATAGCCGAAGCACCGTCGGAGATGCCTACGGTACAGTTAACCTTATCACCCGCACGCGTTTCCTTTGACTCTACGCTGAAGACGGTGCCGAGGAAGATATATCTGCCCTTCAGCTTCGGTGCCTCAGCCAGAGGGGCAGGATCGCTGACGGTAAAATCATCACCGAAAATCAGCTCGGAGGAGGTAAAATCATAGGTGGTGGCACCCATACGGTAAACCGTATCGCCAATAATCTCGGCAGTACCCGTGGCAGACGAGATGCCCGCACGTGCCTCGAAATCATACGTAGGATCGCTGGCACGCTTCTGATCCTCGATCTCCTGAAGCCTTCTCTCACGCTCGGCAAGGAAGCGTTCGCGACCGCTACGCTCGGCGTCGGCAATCTTCTCCTCACGCACTCTTTCAAGTCGCTGCGTACGCTCGTCAGCACCTGCACCGCAAACGATGGATATGCTGCGGTGTATACCGTATCTGTCGAGAAGGATCTTCGACAGGATAGTCTCGGTATCAGCCCGCCTTACGAAATCCACGCCCGTATCGCAAAAGGGGATGGATGCTGTGATGGTATCACCGTCGTCAAAATAAGACGCACCGCCGAAAAATCCGTGGGTAACTGCACCGCAAAGAGATGCCTCCAGCACGATCTCGTCAAAATAGCACATCTCAAAGCACTCGGGCGGGAAATGAGGCAATATTTTAAATGACTCGGCAGAATAGAGCGTTCTGCACTCGTCCTCGATTTCATAAATAAGCTCGGCGTCCTCGTGGGAATCGAAGCTTAACTCCACCTCTACGCGAAGGGGATCCTTGGCATAGCGGAAGCGTGCCGAATGCCCCCGTTCAAGAAGCCTACGCTTCTCCTCCGAGGGCTTATATTTTGCAAACACGTCAAAAAATCTTTTTTCTTCCGACATTTTTCGTTTCCTTTTTAGGTTCTGGGAAAGGAGGGCGGCAAAAAGCCGCCCCGTATTAATACTACATAGCCTTTATCTCGCCGATAAGCTCGTCGATCAGGCTTTCTTCTTTTATCTTTCTGATAATAACGCCCTTCTTGAACAGCAGAGCCTCACCGACTCCGCCCGCGATACCGATATCTGCCTCACGAGCCTCGCCCGGCCCGTTTACGGCACATCCCATAAGGGCAACCTTGATAGGCTTGCCTTCAAGCCCCTCTGCCCTCACACGCTCTTCAAATCGGGAGAGAAGAGAGATAAGGTCGATCCTCGTCCTGCCGCAGGTGGGACAGGACACGATATCCATACCCGCCTCTTCATTCAGCGAGAGAGAGTCGAGGATACGCCTTGCAGCATAGATCTCCTGTACGGGATCGTCGGTAAGAGATACGCGGACCGTATCGCCAATGCCCTCCGCAAGGAGAGTGCCGATACCGATGCTGCTCTTTACGATGGCACGCTCTCTCGCCCCCGCCTCGGTAACGCCGAGATGGATGGGAAGGTCGGTACGCTCGGCAAGGATGCGGTTAGCCGCTATCATAGTCTGAACGTCGGACGACTTGACCGACAGGATAATATCCCGAAAATCAAGATCAAGAAGCAGGCCTGCGTGATAAAGAGCCGACTCGGCAAGTGCCTCGGCGGTGGGAGAGCCGTATTTTCTGAGAAGATCAGCCTCCAAGGAGCCCGAGTTAACGCCGATCCTGATAGGAACAGAACGCTCTCTGCAGGCGTCGACCACCGCACGTATCTTAGCCTTATCACCAATGTTACCGGGATTTAAGCGGATCTTATCAACCCCTGCACCGACGGCGGCAAGGGCGATCTTATAATCAAAATGAATATCCGCCACAAGAGGCATATCAATGCCGCGGGCCTTCAGCTCGGTGAAGGTGGCAACCGACTCAATATCCGGAGCTGTAATACGGAGAATATCACATCCCGCATCACGAAGCCGCACCGCCTGGTTATAGGTGGCGTCTATATCGTGAGTATCGGTGTTGGTCATAGACTGAACGGAGAGGTGGCCTGTGCCGCCGATCTTAAGCGATCCGACCGCGACCTCTCTGCTCACTCTTCTGTAATCGTTGTATTTCAAAGCAAAATTCCCCATCAGGTGAATAATCCGATGACATCCTTTATCATTATTATTGCCGAGAGTCCAAGCAGAACGGCAAGACCGACGGCGTTGATAGTTGCTTCTACCCTCGAGGGAAGCTTCTTTCTCGAGATCATCTCCGCCAGGATAAGAACGGTTCTGCCGCCGTCAAGTGCGGGAATGGGCAGAAGATTCATTACGCCCAGGTTGATGCTGATGAGGGCAGCTATGCTGAGAAGAGGGCCTGCACCCTGGTTCGCCGCCTCGCCGATAACCTCACCGATACCGATGGGGCCTGAGACAGCCGCAACGGTATATCTGCCCGTAATAAGATCGAAAATCGACTCCCAGCACATACGGACGATAAGAACCGACTTGGATACGGCATAGCCGAGCACCCTGCCAACCGTCTTATCAATAGCGTATACCTGGAAATCCATCATACCGAAGACCTGCCCCTGCTCGGAGGCGGTGGGAAACTGCACGTCGGGGAGAGTGATCTCCGCTCCGTTACGGATGACGGTAATATCAATAGGCTCGTGTCCCTTACGCATTATCTCGTAGGACAGCTCGTCGAGTATTCTGACTCTCTTTCCGTCCACCTTAACTATAACGTCACCCTCCATAAGACCGTAGTCGGAGGAGGATATCTCGTAGGAGGTCTCGGGGAATGCGGCAACGGTGGTGTCGCCGATGTCCATATCCTTAAGGGATGCAAGGATAACTACGGCGATGAAGCCTGCGATAATGTTTACGGTTGCACCTGCAACGGTGATAATAAGTCGCTGCCAGGCGGGCTTTTTGTTAAAGGCGTTCGGATCCTCGCTCTCACCGTCCTCGCCAACCATAGCGACGTAGCCGCCGAAGGGCACGGCAGAGAGGCAGTAGCGGATACCCGTCTTCTTGGAATCGTACCAAAGAAGCTTCGGGCCCATACCGATAGAGAACTCGGTTATAGTGACCTTAAAGATCCTGGCGAATATATAGTGGCCAAGCTCGTGAATGAATACGAGAAAGCTGAATACGAGTATGGCAATAATTATCGTTTTAATAAGGTTCAATTATTTATCTCCTATTTGATGTATTGTTCTGCGATGCGTCTTGCCTCGCCGTCATAGGCGACTATTTCCTCCAGGGTATGAGCGTGTCTTGCCCCACCCAGCATTTCATAGGTGCCGATAACGACGCGTGGAATATCGGCAAAGCGGATTTTTTCATTAAGGAAGGCATCAACGGCTACCTCGTCTGCCGCGTTTAGCACCGCGGGGCAGGCACCGCCCTCAAAGAAGGCACGGCGTGCCATATCGAGAAGGGGGAATGCCGAGGTATCCGGCCTTGCAAACGTCAATCTGCCCAAGGCTGTAAAATCAAGAGGCGGAGTTACGCCAGGCTGCCTGTTGGGGTAATCGACGGCATACTGAACGCACATACGCATATCGGGAACCGAAAGTTCGCCTATTATACTACTGTCAGCATATTCAACCGCCGAGTGAAGTATGCTCTCGCGATGGATAACCACCTCGATCTTATCGGGGCTGACCGAGAAGAGATGTGCCGCCTCGATTATCTCAAAGCCCTTATTCATAAGGGTGGCAGAATCTACGGTGATCTTTTTTCCCATTTTCCAGGTGGGGTGAGCAAGGGTGAAGTCGGATC
>JAZQDF010000046.1:0-2797 GCA_045546635.1 Eubacteriales bacterium | reverse complement strand
TATGGGAGGCGACAGAGATAATCCCAACATTATTGAGGTTAGCGACATTGCCTGCGACGAGTGTCCCGTGGGCGGATATTCGGTCACCGACGCCTGCCGCGGATGCCTTGCCCACAGATGCGAGGACGTGTGTAAGCGTGGTGCGATCAGCTTTGACCGTGATCACGTTGCCCACATTGACAAGTCAAAATGTATAGAGTGCGGAGCCTGTGCCAAGGTCTGTCCCTTCACCGCCATCGTCGGCCGTAAGCGTCCCTGTCAGAACGCCTGCAAGGTGAAGGCCATCTCTATGGACGAGAACAGGGCCGCGAAGATCGATAATCAGAAGTGTATTCAATGCGGTGCCTGCGTATATCAATGCCCCTTCGGTGCCATAAGCGACAAATCCTATATCGTAGGTGCGGTAGAGCTGCTGAAGGCCGCCTCTCGCGGTGAGGCGAAGGTATACGCCCTCGTTGCACCTGCAATTGCCAGCCAGTTCTCTTACGCAAGGCTGGGACAGATAATCTCCGGCCTTCACGTCCTCGGCTTCAGCGACGTTCTGGAGGTCGCACTCGGTGCGGATATGGTTGCCCTTGCAGAGAGCCGCGAGCTTTCGGAAAAGGGATTTCTCACCTCCTCCTGCTGTCCCGCTTTCGTAAAATACGTAAGATCTGCCTTCCCTGCCCTTGAGGAATTCATATCCCACAACCCCTCGCCTATGGTTGCACTTGCAAGGCATATTAAGTCAGAGGAGCCCTGTGCGAAGGTGGTTTTCATCGGCCCCTGCACCGCAAAGAAGGCAGAGGCACAGCTTGACGAGGTAAAGCCCTTCGTTGACGTGGTAATCACCTTCGAGGAGCTTCAGGCACTGTACGACAGCCGCGATATTGATATTACCTCCCTTGAGGACCGCGAGCTTGACAACGCCTCCTACTTCGGCAGAATATTCGCCCGCGTCGGCGGTCTCAGCGAGGCCTGCAGTCAGGCTATAAGCGAGCAGAATATCGACTTTGAGGTAAGGCCTGCCGTTTGTGACGGCATCGAGGCCTGCAGAATGGCCCTGCTTAAGAAGAGCAAGGGAGTCCTTGACTCAAACTTCATTGAGGGTATGGCCTGTGTCGGCGGATGCATCGGAGGTGCGGGATGCCTCACCCACGGCGAAAAAAACAAGGCCGCCGTCGATAAATACGGCAACGAGTCCACAAAGACGAGCATCGGTGACGCCAGCAGAATAAAAAAATAATCTATATAAAAGGGTAGCTTTGCTGCCCTTTTTTCTTTTTTGCCTCGCAGCCTTGCATTTTCGAGTGATAGAAGGACGAAAAATAAAATTTTGTTGTTTATCTATAAAGGCCGTTATCTGTCATCCCGAGCGGTAGGAATTGAAAACAAAGAGCATTAACGAGGCAGCGAAGCAGCGTGAGGGTGTTAGAAAACAGCTGAGTGTTGTTTTCCCCCAAGCGTGCCCGAGCCACAGCGAGACAGTGTAGTGCGAACATCGCGAGAACGACGGATGAGGAGGTCGGTATCTGATGTTCTTTCGTACCTCATCCGACCTTTTTGTCTTACGACTCAAAGCCCACCTTCCCCAAGGGGAAGGCATAATTAGAGTACAGGCTCCCTCCGAGAGGGAGCTGGCACCGAAGGTGACTGAAGGAGAGAGCGTTTGAGTGCTCTCGGTTTTGTCAGAGCGAACATACGTAGGCTCCTCCACTGCTTCTCGCGTTGCTCGAATCAGAGCCCCCTCTCGGAGGGAGCCTTCTTACCTTGCCAAAGTCTGAACGTGCGAAAGGCTCGGGGCCCGAGATCCCTCAGGCGTTGGTATAGTCCTCAAAAAAAGTCCCGCGATTTCGGGATGACAGATTAGCGGATTCATATAAAAGCGAAAGAGAGTACTAATAGCCTCTTTTTATTTGTTTCTTAACTTTTTGTATGTTGTTCTTAACCTTTATGTGCTGTTTTTTTGTTCGCTCTTATCCGTCATCCCGAAACCTGGGACATTATTCGGAGACTTGGAGTCTACCTGAGGGATCTCCCGCCCCGAGCCGCCTGCAAGTCAGGGCTTTTCGCAAGGATAAGCGATAGGCTCCCTCCGAGCCGGCCGCACTGTGTCAAAGTTGATAATCCCCTGCCCTTTTGTAAAAAATAACATATATGCGGGGTTAAAATTTTTTATCTTTATGTATTTTGCCAATTTACTTTTTCGCTCAAGTGTGTTAAAATATTAACAAAGAATGTTAAAGTTTTAACAATGAGTAGCGTTAATAAGGCAAGGGGTGAATGATGGCTTCTTGCTAATTAACAAATCCAAGTGATTAAGGATAACAAGCCTACATTATTAAAGATGATAAATCCACATTGTTAAATACCAAATACGCATTATTAAATATAACAAATCTCACTACATTAAAAATTATAAATCCACATAGAGGAGAAAAAATATGGAAGACAAGGTAGTTTACGAAGCAGTTGACAGTCCCGAGGCTCTTGAGCGGGCTATCGGAAGAATCAGATCGGCACAGAAGATCTTTGCCACCTACACCCAAGAGCAGGTTGACAAAATCTTTCTCGCGGCGGCAAGTGCGGCAGACAGAGCGAGAATAAGTCTGGCAAAGCTGGCGGCCGAGGAGACCGGTATGGGCATTGTCGAGGACAAGGTGATAAAAAATCACTATGCGGCAGAGTATATTTACAACGCATACAAGGATACCAAGACCTGTGGCGTTATTGAAGAGGACAAGGCGGCCGGCATCAAGAAGATCGCCGAGCCTATCGGCGTAATTGCAGCGGTTATTCCCACCACCAACCCCACCTC
>JAZQDF010000045.1:0-1523 GCA_045546635.1 Eubacteriales bacterium | reverse complement strand
TCTGATGCTTTCTGGCACCGTTGAAGCCCATAGCAACGGTAAGCTCGATGTCTCTTCTTATATCATCAATGGAGGGAGCTGTAAGTCCGGAGGATCTCCAATAGCCCTGGTCAAGGATCAGACGCTGATACAAGGGCTTGTTGTTAAGAAGGATGCATCCGTCGGAAACAGAGATCTTACGCATACCAAATCTTGTGTGAACGGTATCAAGAATAGCTCCGTCTCTGTAAAGGCAGAGGTCAACGTAGAAGAGGTTAGGATGCTCGGGTGCCCAATAGGTCACCTCGTCAACAAAGTTTGCCTCCATAAGATTGACGGTATAACGGGTGTATTTTCCGTCGGGAGTAAGCATCTGACGCTTCACGAGCTTGCCGTCATAGCTCACCTTGATCTCAATAAGGTCGGCGAGAGCCGAGCGAAGCTTTATCTCTCCGCCAAAGGAATTGGTATCGATATCGGGAGTAATGGAGAAATCCTCAATGGAGTCGGCACCAACGAAATCGAGCCAAACGCTCTGCCATATGCCGCTGTTGGGAATATACCAGCAGCTGAAGGGATCGTTAAGCCAGGACTGCTTTCCCCTGGGAATAGTAGGATCCAGAGGATCATAGCACTTAACCACGATAATGTTTTTGCCGGGCTTCACACATTTCGTAATATCAAGGGTAAACGGAGCAAATCCGCCCTGATGAGAGCCGACGTATATGCCATTCACCCATACTGTAGTGATATAGTCGCTGGCATTGAAGCCGAGAATAACATCGCCAAGCGATGCCTCATACTCAAAGCTTCTTCTGTACCAAAGGGTATCGTGATGCTCCTTCTCTCCGATCCCGCTGTCGGGATACTGATATGTAAAGGGAACGTTTATTTTCCTCGCAAGCTTGATATTGCCGTTGTGCAGGCCTCTTGCCTCACCGTCGTGACTATCGTCAAACTCAAATTCCCAATTTCCGTTGAGTGACATCCAATTATCTCTTCTGAAGTGAGGTCTCGGATATTCATTTCTAATTTTAAGCATAAAAAACTCCTTGCTTTTATGATTTTTACATAAGAAAATACATTTTCTTAATGTCCTTTATTATATAAAAATCCTTCGGGCCTGCCACCCGCACGCGTGGTGCGGGTGGCGGGGGAACAAGGCCCCATTGCCCAATTAAGATTTATTCAACTGCTTTTGCCAGCTGGGACGCATCGTACATATCGCTGGATACGCCGCTAACGTAAGAATTCAGCTTAAGGATGGTGGACGCGTCGTTTACGGTCCAGACCTCAAGGAGAATACCGTTTGCCTCAAGGAGATCGCAAACCTCCTGATTAGCAAGGCTGTGCCAGAGATCGAATACAACAACGTTCTCGCCGGTCATAAGATTTTCCTTAGCGAAGGGAAGATTGTTCGCCTCGATCTTTGCAGCGTTGGTGTCGGTGATAACCCAGACGATCCTCGCACCCTTATCAATAGATGCAATCTTCGCAAGTGCCTCACCCGAGAAGCTGAGCCAGGAAACGCTGTCAAGCATACC
>JAZQDF010000044.1:0-2378 GCA_045546635.1 Eubacteriales bacterium | reverse complement strand
TAGAGGCCTGGTTGTTCTTGGGATTCTTGGGCTTCTCCTCAAACTCATAGATAGAGCCGTCAGCATTTGTGTTACAGATGCCGAAGCGGAACGCCTCCTCCATAGGAACCGTTATGGTAGCAACAGTACAAGCTGCACCGGTAGCCTTATGCTGCTGAAGCATCTTGTTGTAATCCATACGGTAGATATGGTCTCCCGAGAGGATAAGCACGTAATCGGGATCGTATTGCTTGATGAAATTAATGTTCTGATAAATTGCATTCGCGGTGCCCTTGTACCAGTCAGAGTGCTTGTTACCCTGATAGGGTGGGAGCACGTAAAGGCCGCCTCTGATTCTGTCAAGATCCCAGGGCTGACCGTTGCTGACGTATTCGTTAAGTGCGAAGGGCTGATACTGGGTAAGAACACCTACGGTGTCGATACCGGAATTAATGCAGTTCGAGAGAGGGAAATCAATAATCTTGTATTTTCCTCCGAATGAAACAGCAGGCTTTGCTATCTGCTTGGTAAGGTCATAAAGTCTGGAGCCCTGACCGCCCGCAAGAAGCATTGCTATACATTCTTTTTTACAGTACATCTTTTTTCTCCTTGTATTTATATATTTATTTTTTTATTTGAAGTTATTCTCTTATAAATCGCACCCGAGAATGCGGGGACGGTGATTCTGGCCTTGTACTCCTTGCCACATTTCTCAATAGTGATGCTCTTCTGCTCGGGACTGAGCGTTCCTGTGTCGAATACCGACTCCAGCCTTATGCCACGCTCGGTGGGGATCTCGACGGTCTGGTCGCTGCCGGAGAAGTTAAGAATGACGGTAAGATACCTGCCCTTCTTATTAAGGCGTCTGAAGGCTACCAGGTTCTTATCAGCCTCGTCGGGAAGGATCCATCTGAAGCCGTCCTCAACAAAGTCGATCTCCCAAAGCTCGCTGTTTGCAAGATAAAATGCGTTCAGCGATGCAACGAATTCTCTGAAATACTTGTGGTTGGGATAATCCAGCATAAACCACTCAAGAGAATTGTCATAGTCCCACTCTCTGAACTGGGCGTACTCTGTACCCATAAAGAGCATCTTCTTACCGGGATAGGTCATCATCAGCATAAGCGAGGTTCTCGCCTGCTTGAACTTGTCCTCAAGCGAGCCGAACATCTTGTTGGCGAAGGAAAGCTTGCCGTGCACGACCTCATCGTGAGAGATGGGCATACAGTACTGCTCGGTAAAGGCGTACATAAGGGGGAAATTAAGTGCCTTATGATGATATTTTCTGTAAATGGGATCGGTCTGAACGTATTTGTAAAAGTCGTTTGCCCAACCCATATTCCATTTCATATTAAAGCCGATGCCACCCTCGGTCACGGGCTTTGTAATTCCCGCAAAGGAGGTAGATTCCTCGGCGATCATAAGTGCATCGGGAAATTCCTCGAATACCGCAGTATTCAGCTTACGCAGGAAGGCGGTTGCCTCGAGGTTTTCGTTTGTTCCGAGGTGGTTGGGGTGCCATTCACCGGGCATCCTGTCGTAGTCAAGGTAGATCATAGAGGCTACCGCGTCAACGCGAAGGCCGTCAATATGAAACTCCCTGAAGAAGTAAAGTGCATTGGAAACAAGGTAGGATTGTATCTCTTCCCTGCCAAGATCAAAGAATCTCGTTCCCCAGGAGCGTGATTCCATTCTGTCCTTGCCCTGATATTCGTAGAGCGGTGAGCCGTCGAACTCGTAAAGTCCCCATTCGTCCTTCGGGAAATGGGCGGGAACCCAGTCCATAATAACACCGATGCCTGCCTTGTGAAGGCTGTTGATCAGATGCCTCAGCTCGTTTGGTGTACCAAAGCGTGAGGTGGGGGCGTAAAAGCCGCATACCTGATATCCCCAGGATCCGTCGAAGGGATGCTCCTGCAGAGGAAGAAATTCTACGTGAGTGTAGCCCATCTTCTTAAGATATGAAGGAAGGATATCGGCAAGCTCGCTGTAGGAGTAGTATCTGTTATCCTCCTCGTGCCTCATAAAGCTGCCCATATGCATCTCATAAATATTAAGAGGAGATGAAATATAATATTTGCCATCGGAGGAGATTGCCTTCCTGCGATGAGCCATCCAACGCTTGTCCTCCCACCTGAAGCTTGTATCGGTGAAAATAAGTGAGGCTCCGTCTGCTCCTCCCCGTGAGAAGCGGGCGTACGGATCTCCCTTATCGTGGGTGCCGTTTGCTCCGACAATTCGGAATTTGTACGGCTGAAGCTCCAGCGAGTGATCGGACTCATACTTGAGCTCCCAGATTCCGTTTGCTGTTATACGTGAAAAAGGCACGGCATAGGTCCAACCCGAGAAATCCGATACCAGTCCTACCGACTTGGCATTGGGTGCCCAGGTTCTGAAGG
>JAZQDF010000043.1:0-6619 GCA_045546635.1 Eubacteriales bacterium | reverse complement strand
GACTTATCACCCTCGCTCTCTTCTATCTCGTTCTCGCATATTTCGTCAATACCATCGCACCGAGGCTTGCAGGTAAGTTCCAGATCTCCTCTACGTTAGTGAAGCTGGTTCCCATCGCATTTATTGCCATCGTCGGTACGGTCATCGGCCTCTTTAACGGCAATCTTGTATCCAATTTTGAGTATTATACTATCCACTCCTCCGAGGCAGGGCAGGGCACAGGCCTTTTCCCCGCCATCTGCAGCACCATCTTCGCATATGAGGGCTGGATCGTTGCCACCTCTATTAACTCCGAGATCAAGGAGTCGAAGAAAAATCTTCCCGTCGCCCTTTGTGCAGGCACGTTCATCATTATGGCTGCCTACACGCTCTATAACCTGGGTATTCTCGGCTTCGCGGGAATAGGTGATATGATAAAGGACGGTACTGTCGTCGCCTTCAGATACTTTGGCGGTGCGATAGCGTCGCTTATCAATATCCTTATTATCATCTCCTGTCTGGGCACTCTTAACGGACTTATGCTTGGCGGCTGCAGAGGTATTTATTCTCTTGCCTCTCGCGGCGAGGGCTTTGCTCCCGAGACCTTCAGCCAGGTTGATAAGAAGACCAATATGCCTCACAACTCGGCCATATTCACTCTTCTTATGTGTGCCGTATGGTTCGTCTATTTCATTCTTCTCGGCTCGGGCCTCTTCTCCTTCGGTAGAGTCAGCAATTATGCCTTCGACTCCTCCGAGCTGCCTATCATCACCCTTTACGCACTCTATATTCCAATTCTTGTTTCTATGATAATCAAGGAGCGTGAGCTTAACCCCTTCAAGAGATTTGTTCTTCCTATCCTTTCGCTTCTCGGCATCGGCGTTATCATTTACGCCAGCATTATGAAGCATAAGATGGGCAACGTCTGGTATCTCATCGTCTTTGCCGTAATAATGCTCGTCGGCTATGCCGTAGAATTTGTAAATAAAAAGAAAAGCAAAGAATAAAACAAAAAAACGGTTGCCGAATGCGTGTTATCCTTAACGGAGAACACGCAATGAATTGCAACCTCGCGGTTGCGTGAATTGAAAGCCAAGCTTTCGTGAATTGCCCGCGGCATGAATTGTGCCTTGCGGCACATTGGTTGCAATTCAATTCATGTGAGCGAGGAATTACGTGGCAATTCCGCGAGCAAATCATGGCGAAGCCAATTCATGATGCGTCAGCATCAATTCATTCACAGAAAACAAACAGAGCAAGAATATAAGGATTTTCTCCTTGTACTCTTGCTCTCTTTCTGTTGTATAAGGGTTTGGACTTAGCCCAAAGTGTGTTTGACTAGTCGAATGCGATGCTCGCACTACATTGAATATTAGAATTCTCCGCTAAGAACATCACGCTAAAAGCAACCGTTTTTTTATGAACAGGATCAACGCAGCCGCTGATACGCCAGTCTCTCGTCACCGTTCGCAAGATAAATTATCCCGCAATACTCGAAGCCGTGTCGCATAAGACATCTCTGCATCGGAATATTATCCCTGTGGGTGTCTATTCTAATATTCGGGAACATACGGAGACACTCGTCGAAGCAAAAGTCCACGATTCCCCTACCGTGATGCTTTACGGCTATGCGGTGTATCACCGCATAGGGCTCCTCGCTCCCCCACGCACCCTCGTGGATTTTGCGATAGGTAGGATCGTCGGCGTTCATCTTAAAGTAAAAGGTAGCAACCACCTCGCCTCTGTCCTCACAGACGTAGCTCGTGCCATCCTCAATACCCATCAGGGCATCCTCACCGTTTGGATGTGAGCCGCTCCATTGATTCGGATTTCCGTTCTCTCTCATAAAGCTGCGGGCGGACTCGTATATTTCTTCAATTGCGGGAATATCCTCCCGCGTAGCAAGTCGAATAAACATTTTAACCTCTGTTGAAATTTCTTTTGTTTTGTGGTATAATCTTTATATCAACTCTCGGAGATAGATATGAAAGATAAAAAATACTCACGCGTTTACGTGGAAATTACTAATATATGTAACCGCTCCTGCTCCTTCTGTCCGGGCACTACGAGAAGGAAGGAGAGAATGCCGCTTGACAGATTCAAGCAGATCGTCGGCTCCCTCGTCGGCATTACCGACTACCTCTACCTTCACGTTATGGGTGAGCCCCTGACTCATCCCGACCTTTTTGATATGATAGCCTACGCTACGTCTCTTGGCTTTAAGTGTGCCATAACAACAAACGGCACTCTCATCGACGGCAGGGCAGACGGTCTGATCGCCTCGGGCGTCTATAAGGTAAACCTTTCACTCCACAGCTTTGAGGGGGGCAGCGAGGAGCAGCATATCGCCTATATCGACAGCCTTTGCCGCTTCGCCGACAGGGCGAGCACCGCGGGCGTTCTCACCGTCCTCCGCCTCTGGAACAGAGATTATGACGGCGGTCTGAACGATCAGACTCTTCGGCTGATACAGTCACGCCTTGCGGGTGAGTGGAAATGGAGCAGCAGAGGGGCTCGCATCCGCCATAAGCTTCACCTTGAGTACGGCGACCGCTTTGATTGGCCGGATATGAATGCCACGCCTGTTGGCGACTCGCTGTTCTGCTACGGCCTTCGCGATCATTTTGGTATTCTTTGCGACGGCAGCGTGATTCCTTGCTGCCTTGACCGAGAGGGAGCGATCACCCTCGGCAATATCCTTGATACACCAATAAGGGAAATTCTCTCGTCCCACAGGGCGGAGAAAATTCTCCGCGGATTTGATCAAAGATGTGCGGTGGAGGAGCTTTGTAAAAGATGCGGCTATGCCACAAGATTTAACTGATATGTAAATTAAAGTTGTCAAAAAGTTGGATTTTTCTGATTTTCGAGTCAATAAAATCAAGATAAATATTCCAATCCTCGCGGCTGAAGTAGTCAAGTCCTTGACGCAGATGGCAGGAGATTTCTCCTCCCTGTATAATTCCTTCTGCCGTGGGGATTTCTTTTATCTCACCGAGTCCCGACAGTCCCTTCGACCTGTAATAATCCTCGCTTATTCTGTATAAACGGTCGAGCTCTGCCTCAAAATCACAGTATCCACCATCCTCAGCATATCCTACCAGCACCTTCCTTGGCGAAAGGGCAGAGAGCAGCAGCGTGTATTCGTCACCTACAGGCCCGTCAGCGAAGGCGGGGCAGTACAGGTAGGGAAAATCCCGTACCGTTATGCCGCTTTTTGGTATTTTATCCGAATACGGCGGCGGATATGAGGCGATTCCGTTGGCAATAATATAGCCTATTCTTCCGTCAAAGGCGGCGGCAAGCATACCCGCTCTGCCGTAAATTCCCTGACCGCTGACGCAAATTACACTCTTATCTACATTATCTATAGTCTCAAGATCGCATACCAGGTCCACTGCTCGCATAACCGCGAAGGCCCAAACGGCAATTTTTCCTGCCGCGGCTTTTCTTTTTCTTGACCTGGCTATTTGACCGCATATTTTTGCCTTGAAATCAGCGTTATTATCCGCCACGTCTTTTGCATCTATATGAATGATGGCATAGCCTCGGTCAATTATCTCCTCGGCAGGCAGAAATTTGTTCGGCACACCGTCCTGATCGGTCAGGGTTATTATGACTGGAATATTTGACCTTCCCTTAGGTATAACCGCAGTAAGCGGCATAACTACCGTCCTTTCGGCAAATTCCAGTATTATTTCGTATTCTGTAAGCTCGGCCTTTCCCGCGGCAAAGCTCCCGTCGCTACTCTTTGATTTGTAATTAAGATGTATCGGCCTCCTTGGTATTTCGCCGTATATCCTCTCGGCCAGCATTGAGCGTGCCTCTGCCTCTGTCATTATTGTTTTATCCGTCATAGCCTTCCTCGTACTGAAAAATTCACCATAATTATACATCCTGCACCGATTATTGTCAATACGTTTATTGCCGTATTTTCTTTATGTGACCGAATGGCTCTTGACTATTTTTTTACGATGTGCTAAAATAATTAATCATTAAGATGTGAAAGGAGCTACAGCCATGGCATTTGACGCTTGTATGATGCGTGCCGTTCTCTCGGAGTTCTCAGCCGAATTTCCCGAGGCAAAGATAGAGAAGGTTCTTCAGCCGAGGAATGATGAGATAGATATGCTCATCCACCACGGCAGACTGTCCCGCCGTCTCGTTTTTAACGTTGGCCCAAATGCTCCCAGGCTTCAGCTGTCTGATAAGCAGAAGGAGAATCCCCTGAAGGCACCGATGTTCTGTATGCTCCTTCGTAAATATTTTCTCGGTGCCAGGATCATCTCGGTATCTCAGCCGAATTTTGACAGAATTGCCGAATTCCGTGTGTCCTGCTACGACGAGATGGGCTTTGCAACCGAGAAGATCATCGTCTGCGAGATAATGGGAAAATACGCCAACCTTATTGTCCTTGACTCAGATCGCAAGATACTCGCCGCCCTGAAGGTTATCGACTTTGCATCAAGCTCGGTGCGTCAGGTTCTTCCCGGGCTTAAGTATCAGACGCCCGCTATGGCGGAGAAGCTCCTTCCCACCGAGATAGACAGCGAGCTGTTTTATAAAAAGCTTTCGGAGTTTCCCTCCGAGCGTACGGGCGAGAAGTTCATCACCTCCACCTATTCGGGCATTGCAACGCAGATCGCACGCGAGATAGTTTTCCGTGCGTCGGGACACACCGACACGCCCGTATGCAATATTGATCCTCAGCGGTTCTACGGTGTGTTCAGTGATTGGCAGCAGCTTCTTATCAATGAGACCTACACCCCCACCGTTGCTTTTGATAAGGCAGGCAAGCCCATCGACTACTCATATATGGACATCACCTACCTTGGCGATAACGTGGATAAGCGTCATTTTGATAGGATCTCCGAGATGCTGGATTGCTACTTTGAGGAGAAGGACCGTCTTGAGCATATTCATCAGCGTGCCCACGATATTACCACCCTTCTTAATAATGCAGAGGCGAGGACCGAGCGAAAGCTTGGAATTCAGCGTCAGGCATTGCTGGACGCCGATCGCGGCGAGGAATATAAGCGTCACGCCGACCTCATAACCGCAAATCTCTACCGCCTTCAGCGTGGAATGGATAGCTTCCGTACGGTGGATTACTATGACGAGAGCTGTCCCGAGATTGAAATCAAGCTTGATCCCAGACTGACTCCCTCACAGAATGCACAGAAGCTTTATAAGCTTTACAACAAATGCAAGACCGCCAAGATCGTTCTCGTCGAGCAGATCAAGATTTGGGAGAGCGAGCTTCGCTATCTTGAGAGCGTGCGTCAGTTCCTCTCCCGTGCCGAGTGTGAGCAGGACGTGATTGAGATACGCGACGAGCTGTACCGCTCGGGCTACGCGGCAAAGCTTCGCGGATATGTACCGCCGAAGAAGCTTGTATCCACTCCCCATAAGCTTGTGACAAGCGGTGGCTACGAGCTTCTCGTAGGCAGAAATAATATTCAGAACGATAACCTTACCTTCAAGGTGGCGAAGAAGGGCGATCTTTGGTTCCATACCAAGGATATCCCGGGCTCCCACGTCATTATGCTTTGCGACGGTGAGGAGCCGAGCGAGCAGGATTACACCGAGGCGGCACAGGTCGCCGCGAGATATTCAAAGGCAACGGGCGATCTCGTCGCAGTAGACTATACCAGAGTTAAGAATATCAAAAAGCCGGGCGGCTCGAAGCCGGGCTTCGTTATCTATAAAACCAACTATACCGCCTTCGTCCATCCCGCCACCGACAGTCAGATAAACGAGATGAAAAAAGCGGCAAAGCACTGAAAATCAGTATAAAACAAACATAAAAGGAATAAACGCAGGGTAAAAATGGTAGATTTAACAGGACTACACATTGAGCCTTCCCCTTGAGGGGAAGGTGTCTTGCAGAGCAAGACGGATGAGGTGGTCTGCGTATCTGCTCATTAAAGGAAAAACAAATGGTAGATTTAGTTGGATTACACAAGCATTTTATATTAGAGCATCTCGGCGAGGGTGACGTAGCCGTTGATTTCACGATGGGCAACGGCGGAGATACGCTCTTCCTCTCAAGGACGGTAGGAGAGAGCGGAAGGGTGTACGCCTTCGACATTCAGGAGGAGGCCCTTGTTTCTACACGGGCGTATCTTGAAGAAAACAACGCTCCACGCAACTATGAGCTTATCTGTGCCTCGCATCATAGGGTGAAGGAGTTCGTCAGCGGGTCCATCAAGGCGGGAATGTTCAATCTCGGTTACCTGCCCAGAAGCGGCAAGAAGTTTATCACCACTATGCGTGAGACCACTATGCCCGCCGTAGAGGCTGCAATCGACCTTCTCGCACCCGACGGAGCTCTGATCGTTGCCATCTATCCCGGCCACGAGGAGGGGGCTCTCGAGGGAGATATGCTTCGCGAGTATTTTAAGACGCTCTCAAAATATCGCATCTGTGCCTCCGAGTTCCATATTCTCAACTCGCCTACCTCACCTTATTTCTACCTTATAGAGAAAAGTCCCAGATGTAAGGATTAAAAAAGGACGCATTTTGCAAGCCTCACGCCGCAAAATGCGTCTTTTTTATTCGTTTAGCCAATAACAACCTAAATTGAACACGTCTTAAAAGACATATTTTGTGTATGATTTTGCCGAAAATTCTTGCAATA
>JAZQDF010000042.1:0-2635 GCA_045546635.1 Eubacteriales bacterium | reverse complement strand
AAACAAAAGGGAAGGCAACGCCTCCCCGTACTATAATATTCTGACTGATAAATTGGAATTTAGAATACTCCTTTATTGTACTTCTTTTGTACTGCAACAATGTAGCCTATACCAAGCACTAAGCCTATCATAAGCATACCAACGGCAAGCATAACCAAATTTTCAAACAGTCCTATAATGCCACTGAGTAGCATTACAGCTGCGATAAGAAGCATTGCTTTTCCAAAGGCTTTTCCGTAGGCTGATTTATCTGTGACTTTTGTTTGGTGGTAATCGTGAATCAAATCCGTTTTACCCTTGTAAATTGCAATACCCAATACCGTAAACAGAGCCGAAACCAGAAACATAATAATGGAATACACTAACATATTGATACCTCTACAAATTCAAGCTTATCTATTAGATACCTAACCAAAGTATTATTATGTATTTTGAAGGTTCAATGTCACTTGAAGAGCTTTGTCAACCTCCTTCGATCAACCTTCATCTAAATTATACACAAAAAAGACAAAAATGTCAAGATAAAGGGAAAAACAGCACCCACCGAGGTGAGTGCTGTGAAATAAAATCGTTATTAATCGTATATGTTATCGTTAGGCGGCATTGATTTATATTCTTCGCTATCAAGAATAAAATCTTTGACAACCGTTTGATAAGCATAACAGAATTCAGAGTTGATCTCCCATTGGCTATACGTAGCGTAAGAGGCTTTTGAAATAACGAATTCGGTTGTTTCTCCGTTAATAGTATAACTGAATCTGATATTATACGAAGGCACCCACAAATCCTGGGTTGCATCAAAATTTTCTCTTATGTTCAGTAGGTTGCCGTTGTATAGTATTCTGTATATATTCATTAATTCATCCTGAGTCAAAACCAAGGTGGTTTCGTTTTTTGAATTAAGCTCTACGTTGTATCCGTTTTTCAGATAACCTGTTTTTGAATCGTAATAAAGATCAAATCCGTAGCTTAATGCAAATGAGAAATCCTCGGGCAGTGATACGGTCTCGGTGGCACCGCAGATTCTGCAGGAATAAAGAATATCTTGATTTGCGATTACTCCGTCGTCAAAGCTGTGTGCGATTTCACAGCTGTGATGATTTTCATTTAATCGTTCAAGAATCTCTTCGGTTATAAATCCTCTGTCAAAGGCCTCGTTAAGAGTTAAAACCCATCCTCTTGTATATATCAGGAATTCTCTGCTGTCGTGATAGGTAAAGGTATACCTTGTACCAAGAATCCTATCACTGTGTGCAGGTGTGTCACTTTCATCCGATATCATAAAAGCGTACGCGTCGGCAAGCTCGTTATCGTACCTGTTGCCGATCTTGTATTCGCTGTAGATTTCAACACCTGGGATTTTATCAAGATTTTGATCTGCCATTGCGATAATCCCGAGAATTTCGCCCATTGAAGCACCGGGCAGGGAATATACAACCGGCCCTCTTGCAGACAGAGTGCCCCATAAATTCGCTGTGGACAGGACGGGATCAAGCACCAATGCATTTTCCAGTATTGTAAAGACGTGTACCTTGGGTGCACTGTCTATATCAAGATAAACCCTTCCGTCCTCTATCCAATAATTCTGGTAGTACGACGGCTTATCTTCTTTCAGAAAATCAATTTCACATTTTCCGTTTGCCATAAAGGTTATGGATGCGGGATCATATTGATTTTCGTAGGGAAGGTAGTATGTTCCCAATGCCAGACCATCAACCTTATTTCCTACGAAATACGAGCATACGTCACATTCCTTGTTGCCATCAGAATCAAAGTGATTTTCTATCCTACTATTATGCTCCGATGCGGGACAATCGCAGAAATATTGAGCGTGATGAGTTTCCTCCGTTATAATATATTCCTTTGGATGCTCGTCGCCTTGGTTGTATGTTGTTATGCTTTTTCTTGCGTTACAGTAAAAGCATTTAAGCACCTTTTCTTCTCCTCCGTCGGGAAGGGGGGCTACGGTTGCGGTATACCAGCGGTGATAACCGTTATTACAATCTATCGCAGCCTCTCCGGTAGCTCCGTTTTGCGTGGTGTAAAGGATGCTGTCGCTGTCAGGCATAATAAAGGTGTATAACGTTCCTCCGCTTTCCAATACGGAAAAACCGTCGGTAATATTTTCACCGTTCAGATTTATTCCGCCGTTTGGCCCGGATAGAAATTTGATATAAACCCGTACCTCCTCGCCTGCCTCGTAATATTCGTTAAGGGGTGAATTAAGGTAGTTAAAATTATCTACTACTGTAAGCTTGTATTTTTTAGAGCTGCAATTAAGAAAATCGTTAACGGTATTTCTATCTTCATCTGAAATCTTTAAGGATCTGTGAAGAATAAAATCATTGAAAACGCCGCTCTCACAGCAGTACTTAACCGACCAAAAACCTACGTTAAAGCAATAATCGGCGGGGCATTTTGCAATTTCACCATACCATTTACCCTCATTCAGCAGATTAATAACGAATTCCTTCTCCTCCGTCTCAAGCTCAATTTCACTACCGTCGCTTGCAGAAGTACAGAATTGACCGTCGGGTAATTTATATATCTGAAGCTTGCATCCTGTAATTCCTAAAACAAGTATTAATAAAATAATCGATACTAATAGCCTTTTCATAGCAAACCTCCTTTATTA
>JAZQDF010000041.1:0-4391 GCA_045546635.1 Eubacteriales bacterium | reverse complement strand
CTGCTTCGCACCATACGGCAAATAAATTTTTGATGGATTTTTTAGGATTTTGCCGAAGGCAAGTAGGGACTTTACAAGGCGAAAGCCTTAAAAAGACACTAAAATTTATTGCTGTATGGCTTATGGGTTCGATTACCTTATGGCTAGCGAGGCTCATTCTGACAAAGCGAGGTGTAGCTTATGGATGACAACAGAATAATAGAGCTTTTCTTTAACCGTGACGAGGAGGCGATCGAGCAAGCACGCGAGAGGTACGGAAGATATCTTTCCACCCTTCTTTACAACATTCTCGGTGACAGAGACGACTGTCAGGAGTGCGAAAACGATACCTATCTCCGTGCCTGGAATTCTATCCCTCCCACAAGGCCTCTGTCGCTCTTGGCCTATCTTTCCAAAATCGCCCGCAACCTTGCCCTTGACAGATTGCGTGATGAGAAAAAGCGTCCATCGCTGAAGGCGGCGTTGATCTTCGACGAGATGGAGGAGATAATTCCCGATTCATCGGCAGATTTGTGCGACGAGATCTCTCTGCGTGATGCTATGCGTGATTTCGTGCGTGGGCTGGATCCCATCAGGCGAAGGATATTCCTTCAGAGGTATTTCTATATGCTGTCGGTAAGGGAGATATCAAGAAACGTCGGGATACACGAGGGAACGGTAAAGACACAGCTTTTCAGAATCAGACAGTCGCTTCGCGATTACCTTAATGAAAGGGGAATTGAGATATGAAGGATAAGAAAATATTTCGCAGCCTTGACGGTGTGGACGAAGAATTTCTTCTTGATGCAATGCCAAAAGGAAGGCGTTACGGCATCACAAAAATATTGAGCGTCGCGGCAAGCGTTGTTCTGGTCGTTGGAATAACCTTGGCGGCGGTGCTGCTTGGCGGCGGTAATCCTCCTCTTGACGACAGTCCGTCTGCGGAGGGCGAGGGCCCCTCTGAGGAAGGCACTCCGCTTCCCGATCTGCCGCGGCCGAATAAAAGCCTTGCGGACGTGATGCAGGATTTTCTTGATTCGGGCTCCGAATCATCTCCTGAGGGGCCGGTGGGGCCTCAGCCTCCTGTCGGTGATGCAGCTCCCGATACAGACTTCGGTGATGGCGTTCCCGACGGTGGCTTCGGCGAGCCCGATACGGTGCTTCCCGATGGTGGCTCGGATAACGGCAGCTACGTTGAGGTTACCGACAATCAGGTTCAGGGTATAATCGAGGGAGATCTTTACAAAACCACCGATAAATACATCTTCCGTTATGGAGACAATAGGCTGTATATATATTCTATAGACGGCGAAAACTCGGAAAAGATTTCCGTCACACAGATAAATTCTAACGGAAATAAGAATGAAGCCGATATGTTTCTCTCGGCAGACGGAAATACCGTCACCATAATTCAGTCGGAGTATGTGACCGAAATCTATGAATATGAAAATTACACTTGGTATTCGGGACACTATGTCACAAGAATATATTCCATAGACGTCTCGGACGCCAAGAAACCCGTCGTTGCAAAAACGCTTGAGCTATCCGGCTTAAATCATGACGTTCGTAAGATCGATGATAAAATTTATCTTGTCACCTCTCATAGCTTTAATAAATCTGACATTGATATAGATGATCCCGAAACCTATATCCCGAGCATATCGGGCGACGATACCCACCTTTGCGACCTTGAGAGGATATATTACTGTGACGAGATTAAGAAAGCTACCTACAGCTACGTCACCGTGTTCGACGAGGATGATCTGTCGCTTGTCAGCGAGCTTGCAATTCTCTCTGAGACAGCATCCTACGTGACGGACGTTTGCTTTACCGATAATCATATTATCTTCGAGTATCAGAGTGGCAAGAGAATATCCGAGGAGGAGGCTACCTCCGAGGCATACAGCTGGGTTGAGATGATCGATTTCTCGGGTGGCGAGCTGAGATACCGCGGCTGCCTTGAAATAAAGGGCTGGGCAGAGACGGGACAGTATAGCTATGACGAGAGGGACGGCTATCTCAGAGTCGTTGCTTCCACGCTTATCTGGAAGCGGTTTTGGGTAGAAAAAAGCAGCGTATCTCTTTACGTCTATGACCTTTCCACTATGAGCCTTACCGCGTCGGTGGAGAATTTTGCCCCCGAGGGTGAGCGTGCTACGGCGGTAAGATTTGAGGGCGACAGTCTTTACGTTTGCACCGCCGAGACCGCAAAATTCACCGATCCCGTATTCTTCTTTGATCTGTCGGATTACGGTAATATCACTCAGGTGAACACGGGTTATATTGAGGGCTTCTCATCCTCGCTTATTGATCTTGGCGAGGGATATCTATTGGGAATCGGCAAGGAGAGCATAAGTCATAGCAAGATTGAGATATATAAGCGAGAGGGCGAGTCGGTAGTATCGGTGGCAAAGCAGGTGTTCAGAGGCAACTACGATACCGACTATCACGCCTATCTTATAGATCGGGAGAAAAATCTCTTCGGCCTCGCGGTGAACTATATCAAGGAGGGCTACGGCGTCTCATACGGCCACGGATATTTCCTCTGGCATTTTGACACCGATACAGAGAGTCTCTCGCTTATCACCGAAATATCGGGCGATACTACGCATACCTATTTCGGCTATGCCCGTGCCTTCGTGCGTGAGGGCTATCTATACCTGACCTCGGTGAACGAGTTTACTCCGTTCGTCGTTCGCAGAGTTGAGGTTAAATAACCTTCTTTAAATAGCAAAAAAGGACGAGAAATTCTCGTCCTTTTTGTCGCAAAAATGAGTATACGTTACTTGATTTCCTTGATCTTCATAATATCGTACGGCGTGGTCTGATATACGAAATAATTCAGCCAGTTGGTGAAGAGCAGGGTCGCGTGACCACGCCAGGTGCTGACGGGCGTTTTGCTGTCGTCGTCATTGGGGAAGTAATTTTCGGGTATCTTTGGATTAAGCCCCGCCTCCTTGTCGCGGGTGTATTCCTTGTTCAGCGTGTCGGCGTCATACTCCGAGTGTCCCGTAAGGAATACCTGTCTGCCACGCTTGGTCTTGATGGCGTATACGCCCGCCCTGTCGGAGGAGGCGAGTATCTTAAGCCCCTTTACCGCCTCGATATCCTCGCGGCGTACGGTGGTATAGCGGGAGTGGGGAACGTAGAAAACGTCGTCAAAGCCACGGAAAAGAATAGATCTCTTGTGATCGACACGGTGGGAGTATACTCCCGAAAGCTTCTCGTCCATCATATACTTTTTGATGCCAAAGTGGTAGTAAAGTCCCGCCTGGGCACCCCAACATATATGCAGGGTGGAGTGTACGTGGGATTTTGACCATTCCATAATCTCGCACAGCTCATCCCAGTAGTCCACCTCCTCAAACTCCATCTTCTCCACGGGAGCACCCGTGATGATCATTCCGTCGTAGAAGCTGTCACGAACGTCGGCGAACTCCTTGTAGAAGGCGAGCAGATGCTCCTCGGAGATGTTCTTTGCACGGTGGGTTGTGGTGCGGATAAGCTCTATCTCAACCTGCAGCGGCGTGTTGCCGAGCAGACGGGATAATTGCGTCTCCGTGTCAACTTTAGTTGGCATCAGGTTCAAAATCAGTATTTTTAAGGGACGGATATCCTGTTTTATCGCCCTCTTCTCGGTCATAACGAAGATGTTCTCGTTCTCCAGCGTTTTGACCGCGGGCAGCTCGTTAGGTATTTTTATCGGCATATTTGTCGATACCTCTTTCAGTAATTAGTCAATGGATGCGAGAGCCGCCGCAAGATCCTCAATAAGATCCTCCGCACTCTCAATGCCGCAGGAATAGCGGATAAGGTCGGGGCTGACGCCTGCCGCACGAAGCTCGTCGTCGTTCATCTGTCTGTGGGTTGCACTTGCGGGATGCAGACAGCAGGTGCGTGCATCGGCAACGTGGGTTTCAATAGCACCGAGAGTCATATTCTTCATAAATTTCTCGGCCGCCGCTCTGCCGCCGCGGACGCCGAAGCTTACAACACCGCAGCTGCCGTTAGGCATATATTTCTTCGCCAGCTCGTAATACTTATCTCCCTCAAGGTCGGGGTATTTTACCCAGGTGACGTTAGGATGATTCTTAAGGAAGGTGGCCACCCTCAGTGCGTTCTCGCAATGACGCTGCATACGAACGTGAAGGCTCTCCAGTCCCAGACCGAGCAGGAAGGCCGACTGAGGCGACTGGGTACAGCCGAAATCACGCATAAGCTGTGCGGTAGCCTTGGTTATGAAGGCACCCTCAAGGCCGAATTTGTCAACGTAGGTCACGCCGTGATAGCTGTCGTCGGGGGTGCAGAGTCCGGGGAACTTGCCCGATGCCCTCCAGTCAAACCTACCCGAGTCGACGATACAGCCGCCGACCGCCGAGCCGTGTCCGTCCATATACTTGGTTGTTGAATGG
>JAZQDF010000040.1:0-2579 GCA_045546635.1 Eubacteriales bacterium | reverse complement strand
CATACCGTGAGCGATAAGATACAGCATAATGCCGTCTCGCGTTCCCACGACCTCGGAAATATCGCAGGTGCCCCGCTTAATAAGCTCCTGGGCATTGCCAAGCCATACGTCGGTGCCGTGGGTAAGTCCTGATATCTGCACAAGGTCGGCAAAGCTCGTAGGCTTGGCATCCAGAAGAACCTGCTGCAAGAATCTGGTGCCGAACTCGGGAATACCGAAGGTGGCAAGCTGGCTGCCGCCGATCTGATCGGGTGTGATGCCGAGGGGACGGGTGGACGAGAAGAGCTCGTATATAGTCTTATCGTTCATCTTGACGTCGAGAACGCTGGTGTTGGTATACTTCTCAAGCATCTTATACTTGGTGGGAATATCGTGGCCAAGCTCATCAAGCTTCAGAATAGTATCGTGAAGATAGGAGAACTGGAAGTGGGTGGTGACGGTATCTGCCTTCGGATCGTCGGCAGGATGCTGGACGGGGGTGAAATCGTAGATATCATACTCCTTCGGCACAACGATAATACCACCTGGATGCTGGCCCGTGGTCTTCTTTATACCGTTTATCCTGGTTGCCATATATCCCACCTGTGCCTTGGGGATCTTGATACGCTTCTCCTCAAGATATTTCGATACGTAGCCCCAGGCAGTCTTGCTGGCAAGTCCGGTTATGGTACCCGCACGGAACACCTGGCCGTGACCGAACAGCTCCTCGGTATACTTATGCACCTTACCCTGCACGTCGCCCGAGAAGTTAAGGTCGATATCGGGTGATTTATCACCGTAGAAGCCGAGGAAGGTCTCAAAGGGAATATCGTGACCGTCCTGATAAAGCATCTCGCCACAGACGGGACATACCTTGTCAGGCAGGTCAAAGCCCGAGCCCACCGATCCGTCGGTAAAGAACTCGGAATAACGGCACTTGGGACATCTGTAATGAGGCGGAAGGGGGTTAACCTCGGATATACCCGACATTGTGGCAACGAAGGATGAGCCTACCGAGCCACGCGAGCCAACCTGATATCCCAGGCTCTCGGAATAGGCAACGAGCTTAACGGCGATCATATAAAGCACCGCAAAGCCGTTGTTGATAATCGAGGTAAGCTCGCGGTCAAGTCGGTTCTTAACTATATCGGGAAGCTCGTCGCCGTACCAGGCGTGAGCACGGCTCCAGCAGGAGTTAACAAGCTCCTCCTTCGCTCCCGGAAGGTCGGGCTCGTATCTGCCCGTAGGAATAGGGCGGATCCTCTCGCACATATCGGCGATTTTATTAGGAGCGGTAACCACTACGTCGTAGGCATCGCTCTCACCGAGGTAGGAGAATTCCGCAAGCATCTCGTCGGTGGTGCGAAGGTAGATGGGCTCGTCCTTATCGGCGTCCTTAAACTTCATACCCACGAGAAGTATACGGCGGTATATCTCATCCTCTTTATTAAGGAAATGGGCGTCGCAGGTAGCACATACGGGCTTGCCGAGCTTTCTGCCCAGGGCGAGAATACGGCGATTGATATCGCGAAGAGCCTCGTCGTCTGCCACCTTACCCTCGTCAACCAGAAAGCGGTTGTTGCAGAGAGGCTGGATCTCGAGGTAATCGTAGAACGCGGCGATCTCCTCGATCTCCTCATCCTTCTTGCCCTCAAGAATCGCGTCGTAAAGCTCGCCCGACACACAGGCAGAGCCGATAATAAGTCCCTCTCTATGCTGCTCAAGAACGGTCCTGGGGATACGCGGCACCTTCTTCTGTCTGCCGGCACCGCCGTAATAGTTCAGATAGCTGTAGGAGATGAGCTTATAGAGATTCTTAAGTCCCTCGCTGTTTTTAGCAAGGATTATCATATGATGTGCATTGAGCTTGACGGGATCAACCTTCTCGCTCATAGCACTTACGGCAGACTCGAAATCACGTATGCCCTCCTTACGCAGACGGCGAAGCATCTCAATGAGGATATGAGCAAGCACCTCTGCGTCATCGGATGCCCTGTGATGATGGAAGTCGCCTATGTTGTAATATTCAACTATAGTATCAAGCTTATGATTCTTAAGCTCCGGGTTTACGTAGCGTGAGAGTCCAAGAGTGTCGAGGTAGGGGTTGTTGAAGGGTATCTCCTGCCTCTCTGCAGCCACACGGATGAAGCCGATATCGAAGCTTGCATTATGGGCAACAAGCAGCTTCTCGCCTGCGAAGTCAAAGAACAGCTCCAGAGCCTCACGCTCCTTCGGTGCCCCCTTAACGTCTGCGTCGGTGATAGAGGTCAGCCTTGTGATCTCCTCGGGAATGGCTGTCTCGGGATCAACGAATATATTGAATTTATCGATTATCTTACCGCCCTTGATCTTAACCGCACCGATCTCGATGATCTTACAGGTGCGGTTGGACAGGCCTGTGGTCTCGATATCGAACACCACCATCTCGTCGTCGAAGGCGGGATAGCTCTTACCGAAGATGCACTTGGCGGTATCGTTTACAAAATACGCCTCGGTGCCGTATAGAACCTTAAGATCCGACTTTGACTTCTCAAGTGCCAGCATAACCTCGGGAAATGCCTGCACGTTGCCGTGGTCGGTGACGGCAATAGCCTTATGTC
>JAZQDF010000039.1:0-1500 GCA_045546635.1 Eubacteriales bacterium | reverse complement strand
CCCGCGATATCAACAACGTGAAGCAGGAGGCGGCATCTGTCAACGTGACGGAGGAAGTCGTGACCGAGTCCCTGACCGTCGGAGGCACCCTCGATAAGACCGGGAATATCTGCGGCAAGGAAGCCCCTGCCCTCACCCATACTTACAACGCCGAGGTTGGGAGAAAGGGTGGTGAAGTGATAATTCGCGATCTTGGGCTTTGCCGAGGAGATGCGTGAGAGAATAGAGGACTTACCTACGTTGGGAAAGCCGATAAGGCCGACCTCTGCAAGCATCTTGAGCTCGAGAAGAACCTCCCTCTCCTCACCCTTCGTACCGCTCTTGGCGAATCGGGGAATCTGCCTTGTGGGAGTGGCAAAATGGCGGTTGCCCCAGCCGCCGCGTCCTCCCTTACAGAGAACGAACTCACGGTCGGAGCCCATATCGAAGATAATCTTGCCCGTGGTAGGATCCTTAATAAGAGTACCCTGGGGAACGGTGATGATGACGTCAGCTCCGCTCTTGCCGTGCATCTTGCCGGGCATACCGTTAGAGCCGTTCTCGGCAATAAACTTTCTCTTATAGCGGAAGGCCAGAAGGGTGTTGGCACCCTCGTCAATTCTGAAAATTATATTACCGCCCCTGCCGCCGTCACCGCCGTCGGGGCCGCCTGCAGAAACGTATTTCTCGCGATGGAAGGAAACGGCACCGTTACCGCCGTCGCCCGCCTTAACGTAAATTTTAATATTATCTATAAACATACCTTAATCCTATGCCTTAGTGGAATCGTCGCCGCGTTGCCTGATGACTATCTTAATGGGAGTACCCTCGAAGCCAAAGGTATCACGCAGGCAGTTTTCAATATAACGTCTGTATGAGAAGTGGAAGAGCTCCTCGCTGTTGCAGAAGATAACGAAGGTGGGAGGAGCGATGGAGGTCTGTGTCATATAGTAGACCTTCAGCCTCTTGCCCTTATCCGACGGAGGCTGTACCCTGGTGGTAGCGTCGTTGAGAAGATCGTTCAGCACACCCGTAGTAATTCTGCGGCGGGATTCGGCGTAGACCTTATTTATCATCTCATAGAGATTTCTCACCCTCTGTCCCGTAAGTGCCGAAACGTAAGCAATGGGTGCGTAGGGCATATAGGATAAGGAGGTGCGGATGCGGTTGTTATATTCCTTTACGGTACCGGTTTCCTTCTCAATGGAATCCCATTTGTTGATAACGATGATGCAGGCCTTACCTGCCTCGTGGGCCAGTCCCGCTATCTTCTCATCCTGCTCGGTAACGCCGTCCTTGGCATCGATCATAATAAGACAAACGTCGGCACGCTCGATAGCCATATTCGCCCTGAGAACCGAGAACTTCTCTATTCTGTCCTCAACCTTGGAGTGACGGCGGATGCCTGCCGTGTCGATAAAGTTGTATACGCCAAGCTCGTTCTCAACCCTGGTGTCAACGGCGTCACGGGTGGTGCCTGCAATATCAGACACGATAACTCTGTCCTCTCCGCACATACGG
>JAZQDF010000038.1:0-2993 GCA_045546635.1 Eubacteriales bacterium | reverse complement strand
GACCGCTTGGCCTCCGACTTCTTGAAGGAACGGGCAGATGCACCGATCTCGATAGGAAGAAGTATGGGGGTGTCAACCTCAAGGAAGCCCTTGCCGTCAAGGTAGCTTCTGATAAGCGAGAGAATTCTCGATCTCTTAACGAAGGTATCCTTAACCTCGGGGTTTACGATAAGGTCAACGTATCTCTGCCTGTATCTCTGCTCAAGGTTGGTAAGACCGTGGAACTTCTCGGGGAGGGGAAGAAGCGACTTCGCGAGCAGGGTAATAGTCGTAGCGTGTACCGAGATCTCGCCGGTTCTGGTGCGGAAGAGATGTCCCTCTACACCGATAATGTCACCAACGTCCCACTTCTTAAAGGAGGCGTATACCTCTTCGCCAACTCCGTCGCGTGCAACGTAAAGCTGAATCTTGCCCTGGCCGTCAAGGATGTGAGCAAAGGATGCCTTACCCATAATGCGTCTGCTGACAAGTCTGCCCGCAAGACGAACTGTGATGGTCTCGCCTTCAGCGAGAGTAGATTCCTTCTCCTCGAAGAGTGCGATGGCATCAAGGCTCTCGTGCGTTCTGTCGTACTTGGTTATTTCAAAGGGGTTGTTGCCCGAGTCATAAAGTGCCTGAAGCTTCTCGCGACGGACAACAAGCTCGCTTGTGCTGTTCTGTGCCTGATTGTTGTTTTCGTTTGCCATTTTTTTGTCCTTTCCTGGAGTTGAAAAATTACTTAGCTCTGGTTACCTTGAGAACCTGAAGATGCTGCTCTCTTACGCCTGCAACTACTACCTCAACACCCTCGGTTGCACCGAGAAGGGCGATGCCTATGGGCGAGGAGTCGGAGATCTTTCCATTCTGAGGATCGCTCTCGTAAGAGCCAACGATGTGATAGGTAAATTCGCCCTTTCTCTCAACGTTGTATACTGTAACGATAGAGCCAACGCTTACCTTCTTGTGGTCGATCTGGCTTTCGTCGATGATCCTTGCACTTGCGATCATAGCCTCAAGCTCGGCCTTTCTCTGATGCAGCTTGCCCTGCTCCTGCTTTGCCTCGTCGTACTCGGAGTTCTCGGATAGGTCGCCGTAAGAGCGTGCGGTGGAAATATCCTTCTTGTTCTCCTCAATCTTTGCGTTAATATCGTCAAGTTCCTTCTTAAGAGCATCATACCCAGCCTGGGTATAGGTCTTCTGTTCCATTATATTATTCTCCTAAAATCTATATTTTGTAAATATTAGTTGTCTTTTATAAGCTTTAACAGCTCAACTACAGCCGCCTGACGCTGTGTATCAATGTTCTCGGTGATCTCGACTGCTACGTCAGGTGTAACGCCGATTTCGTGATAATTGGGGCTGTATGGCGGGTTATAATACGCTACGGTAAAGGTTGCTGTAGACTGATCGAGGGGATAGTAGTAGGTGGACTGCATAATTCCCTTGCCGTATGTGGTAACGCCGACGATGGTCGCATCCACGATATCCTTATCGTCATAATCCTTGAGTGCCGCGGTGAATATCTCGCCTGCCGATGCTGTGTACTGATTACAGATAACAACGAAGGGAAGCTCAACAACGTTGTCCTCGCCGCCGTCATCGGTCACGAGGCCTACTTCGTCGCGTCCCTTGTATTTATAGCTCATAGCAGGGATTCCGTCGGGAACAAGGTAGGAGATAACCGAGAGAACGCTGTCAACGTATCCGCCGGGGTTGTTGCGAAGGTCGAAAACAATTCCGTCGACGCCTGCCGATTCAAGGGTGTCAATAGCCTCCTTGAACTGGGGGAAGGTGTTTTCCTTGAAGGCAACGATCTGTACGTAGCCGAGATTGTTCAGGTTGTCGATCTCGTATACTACGTTAAGCTCCTCCACCTCCGCTCGGGTTGCCACGACGGTGATATGCTCGTCACCGCGGATAACCTCGATCTCAACGTCGGTGCCGATCTCGCCTCTTACGTAATTAACTGCATTGGTGTATCCAACCTCCTCTACGGTCTTTCCGTCAACCGCGTAGATGTAGTCACCAACCTTGAGCCCTGCCTTCTCTGCAGGGGAGTCGGGATAAACGGTGTTTATCATAATGGTCTCGTCCTGGTCGTTATACTCAACCATAACTCCGATGCCACCGAACTTACCGCTCATATCGGTCATAAAGTCCTCGGTGTCAACGGGGGGACGGTAGAATGCATAGGGATCGTCGAGTGCGGAAACGTAGCAGTCAAGCAGTGCGTCGGTAACCGCAGTTTTGTTATCCTTATCAACGTCGTCGTAAAAGTTATTAAGGAACAGCTCTGCGGTATCCAATGCGTGCTGATAGGTGGAGGGCATACCGTCCTCATAGTTGTAAAGCTGGATGAAGCATTCCTCGATGTATTTGAATTTTGCCTTGTCAAAAACGGGCATACCCCAATCACGCAGGTAATCGTATACGTATTCGTGATTCAGATCGCTCGACGCGTCAATGTTGCTCTGTATCTCGCCTCTTCCGTCTGCAACCTTATCAAAAATGGTGATAAATTCGCAGCTTGTAAGGGAGGAGAGAAGTATAGTGAGCGTCAAAACGAGCACTAAAAGTCTGCCAAAGGCATTGCTGATTCTGTTATTCATAATGTATCCTCTTTTCTTTTACATATTTCGGGGTTGTCGGCAACGGTGCACGGCAACCCCAAAAGCTGTTATTTTTTCTGGCAGGTGAAGAATCTGCCGTGCGTGGATAAAAAGAAAGGATTAATATTTGGTGGGCTTGTTGGAAAGGTACTTTTTGACCATAAGTGCAACCTTGAAGGTTACGGCGTGATCAAATTCACGAAGGTCAAGGCCGGACAGCTTTCTGATCTTCTCAAGACGGTACACCAGGGTATTACGGTGTACGAAGAGCTTTCTCGAGGTCTCCGAAACGTTAAGGTTGTTCTCAAAGAAGCTCTGTACGGTCATAAGAGTCTCGCGGTCAAGAGACTCGAGCGAGCCCTTCTTGAATACTTCCTGGAGGAAGATCTCGCAAAGGGTGGTGGG
>JAZQDF010000037.1:0-5820 GCA_045546635.1 Eubacteriales bacterium | reverse complement strand
CAGTAACCGTATCCTTAAGGAGATGAACCGCACCTACACCCGCGAGCGATATCTCGCTATTGCCGAGTCACTCAGAAAGAATATACCCGACATCGCACTTTCCACCGACGTAATAATCGGTTTTCCCACCGAGGATGAGTCGGATTTTGCCGACACTATGGACGTGCTCTCCCGCGTTGGCTTCGACAACGTCTACGCCTTTCTGTTCTCTCCCCGAGAGGGCACGCGTGCCGCGAAAATGGACGGCGAGGTAGAGCGGGCTGTCAAGGACAGGAGAATGGCAGAGCTGCTTGAGATGCAGGACAGACTTTCACTTGAGAGAAATCTCCCCTATGAAAACACACGCCAGCGTGTTCTTACCGACTCCTACGAGATCCGCGACGGCAGGCGAATTCTCTCGGGCAGAACGCTTACCAACAAGCCGGTTTATTTTGAGTCGGACGCCGACGTCGGCGAATTTGTATACGTAAAAATTACCAAGGCTTGCCCATATCACCTTTTGGGCGAGGCAGAAAGATGAGGATATTAAAATGACTAAGATTATTGAGCTTGCACACGCACTTGGCGAGGAGATCGCAAGGAGTGATGAAATAAAGAATCTTGAGGCGGCGAAGGGCGAATTCCAGTCGGATGCCGAGCTTCAGAATAAAATGAACGAATACGAGGCAGAGAGGATGCTTCTCGGTCAGGAGTTTGCGAAGGATCCCTCCGAGGCAGATCAGCGTGCAATTGCCGACCTGCGTGCCAGAATAGAGCAGCTCTCCTCCGAGATCGGCTCGCATCCCAAGTATATCAGATTTGCCGAGGCACAGCGTGCTATGAATGCCCTTATGGCAGACGTTAACGCAGAGATCAAGTATTGTATTACAGGCGAGCGTCCCAGTGAGTGTACACACGATTGCTCCACCTGTAAGGGATGTCACTAAACTAAGATTACGAGGTATTTTGCCCTATGGCAGAGGTTATTATCATAGATAAAAGAAGCGACCTTACCACCGTCACTCCGATGATGAAGCAGTATCTGGACGTTAAGGCGGAGTATGAGGATTTCATCCTTATGTACCGTCTCGGCGACTTCTACGAGTGCTTTTTTGAGGATGCTGTGATCGCCTCCCGCGAGCTTGAGCTTACACTTACGGCGAGGGATTGCGGAGACGGTAAGCGTGCCGCAATGTGCGGCGTCCCCTTCCATAAGGCTGACGTATACGTCGGCAGATTGGTTGAGCGGGGTATCAAGGTCGCAATATGCGAGCAGGTCAGCGATCCTAAGGAGTCTGCAGGCCTTGTAAAGCGTGAGGTGACCAGGGTTGTCACTCCGGGTACCGTCACCGACTCAAGCCTGCTCAGTGAAGGCAAAAACAATTTCCTTATGTCCATCTGCCTTACCGATTCCGCGGCAGGTATTGCGGTTGCCGACATCTCTACGGGCGAGGTTTCTGCTACCTATCTTTCGGGCAGGGATTTTCTTACCCTCCTTCGCAACGAGATCGGTGCCTACGCTCCCGCCGAGATCATCCTTAATCGCAGGGCGGCAGAAATCTCATCCATAACGGATTTTGCAAAGGAGAGGTTTTCCTCTCTTATCACCGACAACCGTGCTCCTCTCTTCGTTTACGAGAGGGCAAAGGAGCTTTGCCGCCGTCATTTCAAGGACGACGCGACGAAGCTTTCTGACGGCGAGACGGTTATGGCGGCGGGTGCACTCCTCTCCTATATCGAGGAAACGCAGAAGACCGACGTTACCTTTGCCAGAGGTATTAACGTATATTCGCGAGGTCAGTATCTTGAGCTTGACCTTAATACTATAAGAAATCTTGAGCTTGTCGAATCTATGCGACTGAAGTCAAAGCGTGGCTCGCTTCTCTGGGTGCTTGATAAGACCAAGACGGCTATGGGTGCCCGCCTGCTTAATTCCTGGGTGCTTCGTCCCCTGGTAGACCCCGTACGCATCTCCCACCGTCAGAGTGCGGTTTCGGATCTGTTTTCAGACAGACGCCGCCGCGACGAGCTTTCCGGGCTTCTTGACGGTATGCTGGATATCGAGCGTCTTACGGCAAAGGCGGTATACGGCACCGCCAACGCCAGAGATCTTAAGGCTATCGGTGAGAGCATCAAGCGTCTGCCCGAGATTAAAGCCCTGATTTCTACATTTTCATCAAGCACGCTTAAGGGGATAACCAAGGAGCTTGATACCCTTGACGATATATTTGAGCTTATTGATAAGGCCATAGACGACAATCCTCCTCTCACCGTACGCGAGGGCGGAATGATCAAGGCGGGCTTCAATGCCGACGTTGATTACTATCGATCTATCAAGGACGGTGGCAAGGATATTATGGCGTCTATAGAGCAGCGTGAGAAGGATGCTACGGGCATCAAGACTCTTAAGGTCGCTTATAACAAGGTCTTCGGCTATTACATAGAGGTTTCCAAGTCCTTCGTGGACCAGGTGCCCGACCGCTTTGTCCGTAAGCAGACGCTTACCAATTGCGAGAGGTATATTACCCAGGAGCTGAAGGAGATGGAGAGCACTATATTAAGTGCGGATGAGAAGCTTGTCGGCCTTGAATACGATATTTTCGACAGCCTTCGTGCCTTCATCTCGGATAATAAGGAGCGTATCCGTAAGTCAGCCTCTCTCGTGGCAGAGATCGACGTATACCGCTCGCTTGCCGAGGTGGCAGGCAAGAATAATTACACCTGTCCCGAGGTGGATATGTCCACCGATATCGTTATTAAGGACGGACGCCATCCCGTTGTAGAAAAGTTCGTGAAGGATTCCTATTTCGTTCCGAACGATACCACTCTTGATACCTCAAGCAACAAGATAATGATCATCACCGGTCCTAATATGGCAGGTAAATCCACCTATATGCGTCAGGTTGCCATAATCACCTTGATGGCACAGATCGGCTCCTTCGTTCCTGCGAGAGAGGCGAGAATCGGCATAGTGGACAAGCTCTTTACCAGAGTCGGTGCATCGGATGACCTTGCATCGGGCCAGTCCACCTTTATGCTTGAGATGACCGAGGTTGCTACCATTCTGAAAAACGCCACCTCACGCTCGCTTATTATTTACGACGAGGTCGGACGGGGCACCAGCACCTATGACGGAATGGCGATTGCCCGTGCCGTCGTTGAGTATACCTATTCGAAGAAGATCGGTGCCAAGACGCTCTTTGCCACCCACTATCACGAGCTTACCGATATGGAGGCCGAGTTCTCGGGCATCGTAAACTATAACATCGCCGCCAAGAAGCGTGGTGACTCCATCACCTTCCTTCGTAAGATCGTTCGCGGCGGCACCGACGATTCGTACGGTATTGAGGTTGCCAAGCTTGCGGGGGTACCCTCCGACGTCGTTAAGAGGGCGAAGGAGATACTTGCCGAGATCGAGGCAGATACCCCTGCCGTAAGAGTCGTGAGGGGCGAGCCGTCTGCCGAGCCCGATCTGTTCTCGGGCATTACCGCATCTATTGAGAGCGAGGCAGTTGACCGTCTTCGCTCGGCTGATATTAACACTATGACTCCCATAGAGGCTATGAATCTTCTCTTTGAGATAAAGAGAATGCTCGGGAACTGATAGAGGAAAAAGATATGGGAAAAATTAACGTACTTGATTTTGAAATAGCCAACCTTATTGCCGCAGGCGAGGTGGTCGAGAGACCGTCGTCGGTGCTTAAGGAGCTTATCGAAAATTCAATAGATTCGGGTGCTACCACCATCGTCGCCGAGATAAAGAGGGGCGGCGTTGCCCTTATTCGCGTGTCGGACAACGGCTGCGGTATGGACAAGGATGATCTGCCCGTTGCTATCAAGCGTCACGCCACCAGTAAGATCAAAGCACGTGAGGATCTTGAGAGCATTATGACTCTCGGCTTTCGCGGTGAGGCACTTGCGGCTATAGCCTCGGTCTCGGCACTTACCATTATCACCAAGACCGCCGAGGCAGAGGAGGGCTCTATGCTCGTCAGCGAGGGCGGTGCTATTCTTGACCTGTCCTCCGTCGGATGCTCTACGGGTACTACCGTCGTGGTAGAGAACCTGTTCTTCAACGTTCCCGCCCGCCGTAAGTTTCTTAAGAAGGATTCTACCGAGGCTATGAACTGTGCCGCCCTGGTCGAGAAGGTCGCACTCTCCCGTCCCGATATATCTATCCAGCTTCTCGTTGACGGTGAGGAACGCTTTAAAACCCCGGGCGACAAGAATCTTCTTAACACCATCTATGCGGTATACGGCAAGGAGTTTGCCTCCAAGCTTATTGAGGCGGACGGTACCGCAAACGGTATCCACGTTCACGGCTATATCGGCAGAAGCGATAACGTGAGGAAGAACCGTAATTATCAGAATATATTCATAAACGGCAGATACGTGAAGAGCCTTACCGCTATGGCGGCTATTGAGAAGGCCTATACGTCTTATATAGCACACGAGGCCTTTCCTACCTGCGTGCTCTTCCTTGATATGAATCCCGGCTCTGTAGACGTAAACGTCCATCCGGCGAAGCTGGAGGTTAAATTCGCCAGCGAGCAGCCTGTGTTTGAGGCGGTTTATTATACGGTAAAGCGTGCTATCGAGGACTATGAATACCGTCCTGAGATGCAGCTGTCGGATAAGCGTAGCGAGAGATCGGCTATCGGTGCCTTCGTTCCCATTGGCGAGGATACGAAGGGCAGGCAGATGTCTATTCCTGCCGAGAGGTCAGGCTACAGCTCTCCCGTCGCATCTCATTCCGCTACACAGCCTCGCGGCAGCTACACTACCGGGACTCCCGCACGTCCCACCGTCGATTATTCCAGACCGATGAGGGCATCCAGCGGAGCAGGGGAATCCTTCGGCTATAAGGACAGCCCTGCGGCTATGACGCCGAAAAGCTCGGTAGAGCTGCTTGAGAGATATTCGAGGGCAACAGGCTCTGATTATACCCCTGCCGAGTCCACGAGTCCTGCCGAGCCTGTCAGGACGGCCGAGCCCCCTCTTCCCGAGATTCGCGTTGAGGACTCTCTGCCCGAGTATAAGCTTATCGGCGAGGCATTTAACTGCTATCTGCTCGTTGAGCAGGAGGGTGCTATGCTTGTTATTGATAAGCACGCCGCACACGAGAGGGTTATTTTTGAGGAGCTTAAGGAGATTACCGAGCGTGACGGCAGGGTGGCCTCACAGGCACTTCTTCTGCCCATTACCGTCATTCTCACCCCCGACGAGCTTGCCTGTGCCGAGGAGTACCGCGACGAGCTGTCGCTTGTGGGCTTTGAATTCGAGCTTCTCTCCGACTCGGCAAACCTTACCTCCATTCCATCCTCGGTCGGCAGTATGGAGGCAGAGTCGCTCTTCGTGAAAATGCTTGACGATATCATAGAGGGCAAGGGTAATCCCGACGTCACCGAGAAGATCCGTCGCGAGCAGGCTCTTTATCAGATAGCCTGTAAGGCGGCAATAAAGGGCGGCAGAGTCTACGACAGATCTGTCTCCGAGTGGATAATAGGCAAGGTTCTCACGCTCCCCGACGTAATAGTATGCCCCCACGGCAGACCTATTGCATTCAGGCTTACAAAGACCGAGCTTGACCGTCAGTTTGACAGAATTAAATAAGCACGTTGAAAGGTTAGTTTTATATAAATGGGCAAATTCACACTACTGAAAACCGAGGGCAAGGCCCGTCGCGGAAGATTTGAAACCGTTCACGGCACTATAGAGACCCCCGTGTTTATGAACGTTGGCACCTCCGCGGCAATAAAGGGCGGAATCTCTACTATGGATCTTAAGGAGGTCAATTGTCAGGTAGAGCTTTCCAATACCTATCATCTTCACATCCGTCCC
>JAZQDF010000036.1:0-3354 GCA_045546635.1 Eubacteriales bacterium | reverse complement strand
ACGATCCGACTTCTTCGCGGTGCAAGCTCCTATACTCAGGGTAACCCCTATTGGAAATTTGAAATAATTGAGGGACGTCTTCCCTCGGGCATCGACTTCTCTGCTTACCCCGTCTACAATGGCAAAATTTCAGAGCAAATAGTAGCACCCTGTACTGCAGGTACTGCCACTATCAGAGCCACCGATATGATGGGTACGTACGATACCGCGGATGACAGAGTAGTTGAATTTACTGTAAGCTACGGTGCATTCGGTACTAATAATCCCGTCAGCGGACTTGAGATCAATAAGGATACCATCACTCTTGACTATAACGGCACGGGCGAGGTTATCGCTACCGTTACTCCCTCCGACGCCGCATATCCTTACGTTGAGGCGATCGCAGTCGGTGACGCCCGTCTGCTTATCAGCGTCAGCGAGCCTGTGAACGGTGTCAGCACCATTACAATTCAGTCCTACGGTGATGCGGGAACCTACACCGTAAATATCAGAACGGTGGAGCTCGGTATTACAAGGACGCTTACCGTTCACGTAAAGGAGGCTGCTCCCAATGCATATATTGACTTCCGCAACGAGTGGCTTCGCGGTCTTAACGAGGGCGTGACCTACAGCATCAGCGGCGAGGACATCGATACCCTTGAATTTGTAGCAGATAATATTTACTATCCCATTCCTGCCGAGTGGCTTGGTAAGACCGTCAGCATAGTAAAGGTAAGCGACGGCGGTGACAATTGCGACAGCGAGGCACAGATCATTGATATTCCCGCCCGTCCCGATGCACCCGTCGGTATTGAGAAGACCGACGCCTCCTCCTACGATAGCTACGACGGTACCATCAGCGGACTTAAGAGCGGTATGCAGTACAAGGCATCCGACGCAGACGGCTGGTCCTACTACTGGACTCCCAGCGTAAGCGTGGGTGTTGGCAGCTATATCGTAAGATACGCGGCTACCGAATCCTCCTTCGCAGGTGAATCGGTGATCCTTACAATAGGCTACGATGCACTTGGATTTGAGGACAGAGAGTCCTTTGATATTCCTGCAGGCTACTCTGACACCAGCATAAGCTTCTACGTCAGCCCTGCGGTAAGCGGCGGCAAGCTGCCCTATACCTATACCGTTGAGGGCCCCGATTGGATTACAATTGATGCAGAGGGACTTGTAACCGCTAACCGTCCCGAGCTTGAGCTTGCGGCAACCACCGCAACGATCACCGTAACCGACGGTGACGGCAGCACGAAATCAATTACGATAAGCGTTGGTGCAGTGACTATTCCTCACTCCCACGTATACGATCAGCAGATCGCCACCAGCGACTTTATCAAGAGCAGTGCAGACTGTCTTAACAGTGCTGTTTATTACTACAGCTGTACCTGTGGAAATATTGATGGCGTCAGCACCTTCGAGTATGGCTCGCCTCTTGGTCACAACTACGTTGAAAGGATCGTGGACGAGGCTCACCTTAAGGAGAGGGCAGCCGATTGCCAGAGCTTTGATACCTACTGGTACGACTGTACCCGTTGCAGCAGCATAAGCGATACGAATTTCTATTCCACACAGAACAGAGGAGAGCATATCTACTCACAGGGCTTTGACTATCAGATAGTCGGCGGTCACGCTCATATCTGCACCGTATACGGATGCGGAGCAACCGACGAGCTTATTCCTCATACCCCCGGTGACGAGGCTACCGAGAACGATCCTCAGATCTGTACCATATGTGAGTTCGTTATTACTCCCGCACTTGGTCACACCCACAGTCCCGCACAGGAGTGGAGCAGCGATGACGGCCTCCATTGGCATAGCTGCGTAGGTAACGACGGCTACCGCTTTGATGAGGGCGAGCATATTTACGACAGCGTATGTGACACCGAATGTAATATTTGCGGCAGGATAAGAGTCCCCACCTCTCACGTAGAGGAGGCGTCCTGGATCACCACCGCCGACACTCATAAGCTGGTGCACGGCTGCTGCGGTGCGGTTGTGATTTCCGAAGCGGCACACAGCTGGAGCGAGGGCGTCTGCACCGAGTGTGAGTACGCCTGCCTGCACTCTGCCGATAACGACAGAAACCATAAGTGTGACGTCTGCGATTCTACCGTCGGCGTACACGAGGCGGCAGAGGGCGGACATCTCTGTGATTACTGTGGCGAGAGATTCAGCTACTGTACCGACGGAGACCTTGATCACAGGTGTGACGTCTGTGGCGAGAGCGTAGGTACTCACGATGCGGCGGCAGGCAGTCATATCTGCGGTTATTGCGGCGAGGCTGTAAGCGAATGCACAGACGGTGACGGTGACGGCAAGTGCGATATTTGCGGCACGGTCCTTGACTCTCCCGAAAACCCCGAAAATCCCGAAAATCCTGAAAATCCTGAAAATCCCGAAAACCCCGAAAACCCCGAGAACCCCGAAAATCCTGAAAATCCCGAAACCCCTGAAAATCCCGAGAAACCCGAAGCACCCGACGAGCCCAAGGGACTTGGTGCAGGTGCTATCGTTGGCATCGTGATCGGCTCTGTTCTCGCTGTCGGTATCGGCGGCGGTGCGGTGTTCTGGTTCGTAATCAAGAAAAAGAGCCTTGGCGAGCTTATTGCCTTGGTGAAAGGCTTTACTGATAAAATTATAAGCAAAACAAAAAAATCTGCCGATTAAGGCAAAAAAACTAAAAGGAGGAGTAAAAATGAAAAAAACATTTGTAACATTGGGTTGCATATGCCTGCTTATTGTCCTTGCATTTTCCTTTACGGGATGCTTTGACAAATCTGATAAAATAGTAACCTCGCTGCAAAACGACAGTGGCTTGATTATTGACGGCGGCGGATTCAAAAAAGGCTCCTCACTGGTGTGTAAGGAAATTAAAGCAGATACCGAGGATGCCAAGAAAATCCTTTCGGTAATTGACGACGAGGAGTATAACAAAGAGGCTAACGTATATATCCTTGATATTCACGTTACAAAGGACGGCGAGAAGGTTCAGCCTAACGGAAAGGTTAAGGTTACCTTCCCCGTACCTAATATACAGATTGATAGGTACCTCGTTTTTCACATTAAGAGCGACAACTCGGTAGAAAAACTTACGTCTACCGTGGCTGACGGAAAAATCACCTTTGAAGTTTCAAGCTTCTCCCATTTCATCTTTATTGAGGATATTCCTAAAACCCCTTGCTCTCACGTTTACGGAGAATATGAGAGGGTGGACATCGTAACCTGTCTTGAAACAGGCAGAATTGCCCGTCAGTGTACCCGTTGCGGTTACGTTGATATAACCACCGCGCCAGGTAGCCACATATACGGCGAGCTCACTCCCGGCAAGGAAGAAGTCGGAGGCCAAGCGGTCTTAGGAAGACAATG
>JAZQDF010000035.1:0-3118 GCA_045546635.1 Eubacteriales bacterium | reverse complement strand
CGACTTTACTCGCTTAACGAGGACGGTGCGTCCAATACCGTAACGGGCAGAGGCGTGTGCGGTGATGCCGAGATAGTTATTCCCGCAGAGTATATGGGTCTTCCCGTTACCCATATCGGCGAGGACGCATTTGCAAACGATTCTACCATAACAAGCGTGACTATGCCCGATAGCGTTACCGAAATAGGCTCGTGGGCATTTGGCGGCTGCGAAAGACTTACGTCCGTAAGGCTCAGTGATAATATTACCACGCTTCCCTCCCGCGTATTTTATAGAACCGCAATAACCTCCATCACACTTCCCCAGTCGCTTAAGGTTATCGACCGTTATGCTTTCCAGGGCTGCTATTATCTTGAAACCATTACGATTCCCAAGACGCTTGAGAGCATCGGCACCGAGGCGTTTGACGGCTGTCCTATCACAACCGTTTACTACGGCGGCAGCGAAGCCGATTGGGCGAATATCTCCATCGTTGATTACTGCAACGATGCAATAAAGAACGCACCTAAGGTTTATAATTACATTCCCGAGGAGTAATCCTCGAAAAAACGACGCCTGCCTTAAGGCAAATACGTCATAAATAAAAACAGAGCCACCCGAGAGAAATCAAGGGTGGCTTAAATTATTGATAAAGGCAAAAAACTTTTACATTTTCGAGTAAGGCAGGCAGATTTAGGCGAGAGCCGCCGCTTGTGACCGAAGGCGTAGTTACCTACGTCGAGAGTCGAGCAAACGGCGGCAGAAAATTTATTTTCGTTCTCGTCAAATATGACGCCTTAGGTATCAATCTCGCGGTTCTCAAGTGCAGCAAGTCCCTCGCGGAAGGCTCTTGCGGCGAGGAGGCGATCCTCCTCATTCTCGCTCTGGAGCATAGGAAGAAGCTGACGGTAAAGCTCGCCCTTCACCGACATATCTCTCTTGAAGCTCTCGGTGTTATGAAGGGGAAGCGTCTTGTCCTTTATCTCAAAGGAATAAAGCTCAAAGGCGTCGCTGCCGAGATTTCTCGGGATGATAAATCTGGGATCGATATTGCCGGTAAACTCTATGTAAAGTGCGGTCTCGGGGCCGTACTTTTTGTCGGTGATAAGTCGGCTGACGCGGCTGACAACCTCGCTGCCCGTATCAACGCCGGTGATGTCGATGCTCTCCTTCTTGAACACGATCCTACCGAAGGAAAGATTCTTCGCGTCCATAGACATCTCGCCGTCCTTATACTTTACGGTAAGCAGCTTGGCACCGCCGATGCCGGGCTCGTCAAAGCCGGTGGACTCGAGAGCACCCGAATAGCCGTAGAGAGAGTTGCCGAGCTTCATAAAATCACCGCCCTCGTGTCTTGAGCCAAAGGCGTAGTAATCCGCACCGAAGGACTTAAGGTCTGCGGTGGATACGGGGCAAAGAGTAGAGCCAACGGGGCCGTCAAGATCGGCGTAGCCGCATACGATATTTATCATCGAGCTGTCGCCCACGCGTCTGTCGTAAAGGGGACTGGCAGTAATGCTGTCCTCAAGGAAGCCCCAGCCGTAGATAACCACCCTGTCCTCCTTGAAGTCAAAGCGGTCGATCTTGTCGCTGGTGAATATTTTACAGTTCTCGGGCAGTCTGCCTGTGGAGTATATAAGGTTGCTGTTATAGGAATCGTATCTGCCGGGGGCAATAATGAACTGAGTGTTCTGACAGCTGCGGAATTCGCTGATAAGCAGCTCGGCGGTGCTGTTCGTAGCACACTCGCTCTCAAAGAGGTCGCCGCTGATAAGCACGTAGTTAACACCCGCACCGCGAACGTAGTCCATCATCTTGCGAAAGCTCTCGCGAAGGCCCGCTCTACGCTCGTCACTCTTCTCGGGTGAGAGACCTGTAAAGGGGGTGTCAAGATGAATGTCGCCGCAATGTAAGAATTTTAAAACGGTAGCCTGAGTCTTTTCGCTCATAATATACCTTCCCTTCAATATCCGCCGCATTTTGCGGAAAATATTCATAGTAATTTATTATAGTATAACATCTTTCAACATCTTTTGCAATATTTTTGCTAAAAAAACTTAAAAAATGTCTTGAAAAGACTTGATTTATATGTTAAAATATTAATTGATAAATCAAGGCAGAATTTTTGGAGGTTAATATGCTTAATTTAGCCGTTAGAAATACCAACAAGCTTATCCGCGAGAAATCCGAGAGTCAGAACATCCGTCTCGGCCGTCTGTTCACCAAGAAGGATACCGCACGCCTTATGGCAGGTATGCTGAATATTGACGAGAAGAAGACGGTATATACCATTCTCGATCCCGGAGCAGGCACGGGTATTCTTGCCGCCGCCGCTATTGAGGAGGTATGCAAGAGAGCCCCTCTCGCAAAGCAGGTTTTCATCACCTGCTACGAAAACGATCCCGTTTTCATTCCTATGCTTAAGAATAATTTAGAGCGTATCAGAAAGAAGTGCCGTCACGATTACGGCGTGAAGCTGTTTGTGACCGTATACGAGGAGAACTATCTCACCGACTCGAAGAACCACTACACCGTGGCACTCTTCGACGAGATACACGAGGACAAGTTTGACCTTATCCTCTGCAATCCCCCTCTTGACCTGATAGACAAGCACTCTGCCGAGGCGGATGCGGTAGGCGGTGTCACCCAGCTTAAGATCGGTGCACCCTATCTCTTCTGTCGCCTTGCGGCGAAGCATCTTGAGGCTGACGGCCAGCTTGTCATCGTGCTTCCCACCCTGTCGGCGACATCGTCGGGCCTTTCCTCCTTCCGTAAGGAGATGGCGGATACCCTTGCCCTTCGCAAAATCCACCTCTTCGTCGGCAAGCAGAAGAATCCCAAGCGTGCGATTCCCCTTAAGAAATCCTTCATCTTAGCATACGTAAACGGCGAGCGTGGCGATACCATCGACGTGACCACCTCTACCGACAACGGTGTGAAGGTGACTGCACTGCCCCCCGTGGCATACAGCTTTATCGTAGACGCCGAGGATGGCACACTTACCCTGCCAAAGAGCGTTGAGGACACCAAGATCGTAAAGCACATCTCCGACCAGCCCGAGACTCTTGCCAGCCTCGGACTCAAGATGAGCACCGGCCTTATTATCGACTCCAGGTGCGAGGGAAGTCGGAGGCCAAGC
>JAZQDF010000034.1:0-26502 GCA_045546635.1 Eubacteriales bacterium | reverse complement strand
CGCCATATTTTTTTGTCAATAAAAGCGAAATCCTCTCCTGCGAACCTTCTGTTACGTCCCGGGGCAATGTTTTTCATAATCATTGCTGCCTCTATTGCAATTGTTCCACTGCCACACATGGGATCCCACAAAAGTACGTTTTCTCTCGGACGGGAGGTTGCTGCAATTGCTGCTGCAAGGGTCTCTCTTATAGGTGCACCGAGCGAATCCTTACGGTAACCTCTCTTGTGCAGAGCGACTCCCGAGGTGTCTATCATCAGAGTGGCTACATCGTTCAGGATAAAGAACTCTATCTGGTATTTGACTCCTGTTTCGGGGAACTGATCTATACCGTAGACCTGTGACATAGAGCGAACCACTGCTTTTTTGATAATAGCCTGACAGTCCGGTATAGAATGCAGCTTTGATTTTATAGCGTGTCCCTTGACGGGGAAGGCGTCGTTCTTGCCGATATAGTCCGACCAGTTAAGCCGTCTTACACCCTCGAACAGCTCCTCGAAGCTTTCTGCACGGAAGGAGCCAAGCTTGATAAACACACGCTCGGCGTAGCGAAGGAATATGTTTGACAGGGCAACGGCCTCTTCGTCACCTGCAAAGGTGACTCTGCCGTCGATGGTGGATATACGCTCGTATCCCAGGGTGTCTATCTCCTCACCCAGCAGGCGTTCCAGACCGAAAAGGCAGGTCGCAACAAGCTCAAGTTTCATTTTATTTCTCCCATAGAATGTTTTCTTTGCTAATTATACCATCTTTTTACCCTGCCGTCAAGGAAAAGATTATAAGGTTGGGCTTCTTTTTATTTATTTAGTATTGACTTTAGCGTTTTTTATGTGATATAATTAAGTGTTTAATAAATTTTAGGAGAAAATTCCAATGAAATGGACGTCACTTAACGATTTAAGAGAAAAATATCTTTCATTCTTCGAGAGCAAGGGACACATCAGACTCCCTTCCTTCTCGCTTATCCCCAATAACGATAAATCCCTGCTTCTTATCAACTCGGGTATGGCACCTATGAAGAAGTTCTTCACGGGTGAGGAGCAGCCTCCCAGAAACAGAGTCTGCACCTGCCAGAAATGTATCCGTACTCCCGACCTTGAGAGAGTAGGCCACACCGCACGCCACGGCACATATTTCGAGATGCTGGGTAACTTCTCCTTCGGAGATTACTTCAAGGAGGAGGCTATTGCCTGGGCGTGGGAGTTCCTTACCGATACTCTTGAGATCCCTGCAGATCTTCTCTGGCCCTCGGTTTACGAGCAGGATGACGAGGCGTATACCATCTGGCGTGACAAGATCGGCGTGCCCGAGGCTCATATTGTCAAACTCGGTAAGGCTGATAACTTCTGGGAGCACGGCTCAGGTCCCTGCGGCCCCTGCTCTGAGATCTACTTTGACCGCGGCGAGAAGTTCGGCTGCGGCAGCCCCGACTGTAAGCCCGGCTGTGACTGTGACAGATTTATGGAGATCTGGAATAACGTATTCTCCCAGTTCAACAACGACGGCAAGGGCAATTATACAGAGCTTGCTCAGAAGAATATCGATACGGGTATGGGACTCGAGCGTCTTGCCTGCGTAATGCAGGGCGTTGGCAACCTCTTTGAGGTTGATACCGTTCGTGCTCTTCTTGACCGCGTTTGTGAGATCGCCGGCAAGACCTACGGTGCCGAGCATAATAACGACGTTTCTATCCGTGTTATCACCGACCACGTAAGATCGGCCACCTTTATGATCTCTGACGGCGTTATCCCCTCCAACGAGGGACGCGGCTACGTTCTTCGTAGAATTATCCGCCGTGCCTGCCGTCACGGTAAGCTTCTCGGCATAAACGGTATGTTCCTTCGCGGCCTTTGTGAGATCGTTATCTCTCAGAACGAGGGTGCATATCCCGAGCTTAAGACAAAGCACGACTATATCCTTAAAGTTATGACTCTTGAGGAGGAGAGATTTAACGCTACCATCGACGCAGGTCTTGGTATTCTTAACGGAATTATTGCCGATGCAAGGGCAAAGGGCGAGAGCAGGCTTTCGGGTGCTGATGCATTCAAGCTTTACGATACCTTCGGCTTCCCCGTTGACCTCACCCGCGAGATTGCGGAGGAGGCAGGTCTCTCTATTGACGAGGATGCCTTCAAGACTCTGATGGACGAGCAAAAGCAGCGTGCAAGAGCAGCAAGAGGTAATATCTCCGGCTGGTCGGACTCCTCCAAGTCCCTGCTTGAAAACCTTCCCGCAACCGAGTTCCTCGGTTACGTAAAGCATAATCCTTGGAGCCACACCGAGTGTGAGTGTAAGGGCAAGATCCTCTCTATCTTTGTTGATAACGAGGCTGTAGAGTCTGTCTCCGAGGGCGAATGTACAGTAGTTACCGATAAGACCGTATTCTACGGCGAGGGCGGCGGTCAGGTTGGTGACACTGGCTTGATCCTTCTTGGCGATACAAAGCTTACAGTTCTTGATACAAAGAAGACAAACGGCATTTACCTTCATCAGTGCCAGGTTGACAACGGTTCTGTTAAGGTTGGTGACGAGGTGACCCTTCTCTTCGACGTTTGCCGTCGAGATGCAATCGCAAGAAATCACTCTGCGGCTCACCTGCTTCAGGCGGCTCTCCGTTCTGTGCTCGGTACTCACGTTGAGCAGGCAGGCTCTTACGTTGACGAGCATAGAGTTCGTTTTGACTTCACCCACCTTGCTGCTATGACTCCCGAAGAAATTAAGGCTGTAGAGATGTCTGTCAATTTTGCAATTCTCGAGGCCCAGGATTGCGAAACCATCGTGACCACACCCGACGAGGCGAAGAAGATGGGTGCAATGGCTCTCTTTGGTGAAAAGTACGGCGACAGCGTTAGGGTTGTAAAGATTGGTCGCACATCCACCGAGCTTTGCGGAGGTACCCACGTTTCCAACACGGGTAATATCGGTCTGTTCAAGATTATTTCCGAGTCCTCGGTTGCAGCAGGCGTAAGACGTATTGAGGGTACCACAGGCTATGGCGTGCTGGAGCTTCTTGCTGAGAGAGATGCACTTATTCACGATACTGCAAGAGAGCTTAAGTCTCCCAACGTCAGCGGTATTGCAAAGAAGGCAGAGGCTCTTCAGAATGAGATCAAGGAGCTGAAGCGTGAGCTTGACTCTGCTAACTCCCAGATCGCAAATGCGAAGGCAGAGGCTCTTCTCTCGGGTATCAAGACGGTTGGTAAATTCAGACTCCTTGCTGCTCGCGTTGATATGCGTCCCGACCAGGCACGCGGTCTTTCCGACTCGGTTAAGGATAAGTACTCTGATGCTGTTGCGGTATTCGCGGCGGTTGCCGACGGTAAGCTCAGCTTCGTGGTTGCTGCAGGTGCCGACGCCGTTCGTGCAGGTGCTCACGCAGGCAATATTCTCCGCGAGGTAGAGCTATCTGCGGCGGTAAGGGTGGCGGACGTCCCGACTCTGCAATGGGCGGCGGCCGTGATATCGACAAGATATCCGAGGCACTTGCTAAGGCAGAGGAAATTCTTGCGAATATCTGACCAAGCCTTCCCCAAAGATATATAAAATTCTTGCAAATATCTAATATTTGACAACTTATATTTACAAATACTAAGCGAAAGGAGTTCTTGAGAGCTGAAAACGGCAATTCGAGGGCTCCTTTTGCTTATATAAAAGAGGAAATAAAAATGACTGTATACGAAAGATTTTTGAAATACGTATCCTTCCCGACCACGTCGGATGAAAATAACGAGTGCTGTCCATCTACCGAGGGACAGAGAGTGCTGGCAGAGGCCATCTGCGAGGAGCTTCTTGACATCGGCATCTCGGATGCCAGAGTTGACGAGCACGGCTACGTTTACGCCTCTATTCCCGCAAATTGCGAGGGAATGCCTGCCATCGGCTTCATCGCACATCTCGACACCGCGTCGGATGCACCCGGCGAGAATATCAGGGCGAAAATGATCGACTATAAGGGTGGCGATATTCTTCTGAATGAGGAGCAGGGAATAGTTCTCTCGCTTAAGGATTACCCCTACGTTGCCGACCTTAAGGGCCAGCGTCTTATTGTTACCGACGGCACGACTCTGCTGGGTGCGGATGATAAGGCGGGCGTTGCCGAGATTATGGCGGCGGCTGAAAGACTCGTAAATTCCGACTTCCCCCACGGTAAGATCTGCATTGGCTTTACTCCCGACGAGGAGATCGGTCGCGGTGCCGACCTCTTTGACGTAGAGGGCTTTGGTGCGGAATACGCATACACCCTTGACGGTGGCTCGCTCGGTGAGATCGAGTATGAGAACTTTAACGCCGCATCCGCAGTGGTTAAGGTACACGGCAGGGCAATTCATCCCGGCTCGGCGAAGGGTAAGATGATCAACGCCGTTCGCATCTCGGCAGAATTTGATTCGCTTCTCACACCCGATCAGGTTCCCGAGAGAACCGAGGGCTACGAGGGCTTCCACCACCTTCTCTCTATCGAGGGTGAGACCGAGCTTTCTGTTTCCAAATATATAATCCGCGATCACTCAAAGGAGAAATTCGCCGCCATCAAGGCAGAGTTTGAGTCGGTGGCCGCTACACTTAACGCAAAATACGGCGAGGGTACGGTAGAGCTTATTATCCGTGACTCTTATTATAATATGAAGGAGATCCTGGAGGATAAGATGTACGTCGTAGAGCGTGCTACACAGGCTATGGAGAGGCTGGGAATGACCGCCCACGCACTTCCTATCCGCGGCGGCACAGACGGTGCAAGATTGTCCTTTATGGGCCTGCCCTGTCCTAATCTTCCTACGGGCGGCGGAAACTATCACTCACGCTTTGAGTACGTTTCGGTGGACGCGATGGAGAGATGCGTTGATCTTGTTATTGAGATCGTGAAGGGCTGATAAATCAAAAAAATACAAAAAAGTCGTGTGACGGTGCATTGTTTTCTCGTCACACGACTTTTATTTTTATCAAAAGGTCTCAGCTTATGGGGCTTTTTTATGCAAGCTCCTCCTTTGAGATGCCTTTGAGGGCGGCGTAACGGAGGAGCACTTTTTCTGCCTTCGTCTTTTCCGCACCCGTCTTGATCTCAACTATCCGCTTCAGAATTCTGACGCACTCGTCGTTGTTAAGATAGCGGTAAAGTCCCGAGCTCCACTGTCCTACGCTGCCGTTGGAGTTCTCGTGATAATCCCAGAACTTAAGTCCTCTTGCCTCGCTTGGCGTAAGCTCGACGGTATATTGGGGATCGGCCTTTACATAGCCGGCAGAACGCTCGTCACCCTCGTCGGTCTCGGCGGTTATAAATACGCCGAAAATAACGCGGTCGGTCTCGTTCGGGAACACGGTTGTCAGAACGGCAAGGCCGTTTTGCTTTGCACCCATTATTCTTCTCGCCCGCTGTACTCCCGTGCTGTCAAGATTCTCTCCGGCAAAGGCCGTCCAGTCTATGAGCATCCTTGATTCATAGCAAACGAAGGAGTCGTTATGCATCTGAGAGAGCGTACCGTAATCGATAAGTCCGCGGTAATAACGGCCACAGCCCGAGGCCTCGTTAGAGCACCAGGTACGCTTCTCCTTCTCGATATTATGCCTTATTGTCTCCGGCGAGCAAACTCCCTTGAAGCCGATGCAGTCGGATGAGCAGCCACCGTTACAGAAATTACACTTGAAGGCAAGGTTGCCCTCCTTCTCATATTTGAGCTGTGTCGCCGAGGGCTTGCGTTTTCCCGTCTTTTCGGCAAGCTGATGCTGATAGTGGCGGTAGAGCTCCTCTGCTCGCTCCCTCTCTTTTTTCTTTTTTTCCTCTTCCTTTATTTTTATAGACTCTATCGCCATCTCCTCGGCCTCGCTCTGAAGAGCCTCGTCGGTAAAGCGAAGATATCTTGCGAATACGTCGGGATAACGGAAATCGACGTCTCGCTCGGAAAACCGTACCGTTGCAATATTATTCTCGAATCCGATAATGACTCCTTCTCCAAAAGTCTTGTGAATTACCTTTCTGTTAATCATAATACCCTCCGATGCTAAATTAGAATTTTCTGCGAGCCTTATTATAGGTCTGAAAGCAGGAAAAGGTGGTCGCCGCCCCGTTTCCGTAATTATTATACTGCTTGTACCGTCCTCTTTTCGGGACATAAGCTTGATTATAATAATTATACCATAAAACATCGGCAAATGCAACAGTCAGGAATTCTTCATTCGCGACACCTACCGTCGTACTCTGACGGCAGCCGGCCCCGTTCTGTTGTTAATATTATTAAAGGAGAGAAAATATGAAGATCGAGATCCTATCAAGAGCAGCCATCACCGAGCTTATAGGGAAGGGGTTCCCTAAAAAATGTGCGGTAATAAGCTTTTTTACCCCGAATATGAACGGCGGGGGAGAGGGACGCCGTGTGGATTTTCACGGCTGTGCCGAGCGTGTGTTCTTCGTCGGAATACCCGATATCGATATTGAGATACTGCCCGATTTCGGCTATACCCTTGACAGCTATTTTACAGAGGCAGACAGCCTCGCAGAGTTTATCTATAAGGCGAGAGAGGACGGTCTTGATATTATCTGCCAGTGCGATTTCGGTCAGAGCCGAAGTGCCGCCGCTGCCGCCGCAATAATGCAGCATTTCTTCGGGTGCGGTATAGAGATTTTCGCGGATTACAGATATTATCCTAATCAGCTGGTTTATAACAAGCTGTTTTCAGCTCTTGAAAAATATAAATGAGGGGTGTAAACAAGCTCCATAACCTGCCCGAGCTTAACTCGCTTCTGTCCTCCGTTGCCGATTTTCACTCGGTCGGTAAGAGTAAAGGCAGCAAGGATAGATCCCGTAGGAACGGACGGTTAAAGAAAGCCGAGCCGAAGGCAAAATGCCTTCGGCCCGGTTTTTGTGTTTTCAAGAAAAACTATCTTTTCAGTATAATTACCTGTCTTTCTGCCTTTTCTGTCTCATCTAAAATTTCCGACGTGTCGATCCCCTCGTCTAATCTCTCAAAAAAGGATTTTACGATAATCGGCTTTTTTATCCGGTTAAAATCACGAATCTCGTCAAAATCGCTCCAGAATTTTGCCGTATATAAAAAGCATAGATAACTAAACAGCACGTCCTCGCTCTCGCTGAGATGCACAGCCTCGTCTGGTGAGCTTCGTCCTCGTAGGTCATACCTGCCATTTTCGTCTACCGTTATCTCGTATTGCTTTCCATCGCGTAAAAGACGCGGCTCAAATTTATCGGCAAACAGCCGCAGCTGTCTGCGGAAGGCCTTTATATCAGACAGTCCATCCGTCCTCTCTGACAGCTCACGCGGTTCAAAATAGCAATCCTCGTTTAAATATTTCAAAAATTTCGGCACCGAGTCCCGATCGTCTCCGTCGTAGGTGTCGGCGTTATCCTGCTCGTAGCAATGCGATGACAGATACAGGTATTGATCGGTATCCATAAGTCCGCCCTCGCCGTAGCAGATAAGCCGCAGTATGCCCGATCTGTCGGGGGCAACGGTTACGCTGTAATCCCTGCCGTCGAGCCTTACCTTCGCCTCGATCCTCGTGCTTTGATCGGCTATAATTTTCTGCGTGGGTATCTTATGGTTCAGCGTCAGCCTTATTGCATAAAACAGCTCGTCGGGCCGGTGGGTGTGAATTATATTAAGTCGGTCTGAAAAATCCTGTGATAAGTAATCGATAGATCCGAGATTTTGAATAGTAATGTTTTTCAAAATCATAGCATTTATCCTTCCCAATTATCCTTTCAATATAAATATATCAAAGGGCGTGTCCATTTTTTGGGACACAATGGGAAAAAATCAGTCCAATCAGTACTTTTCAAGGCCCTTGAGGAGACTTTCTCTTATTTTGTCACGCAGGCTCTGTGGCTTAAGGATCTCTACGTGGTCAAGATACTGCAACGCCCAATGCTCCATAGCCAGCGGGCTTGACATAAGCTCCACCCTGACCTTCTTCGGATCTTCGGCAACGGCGGTCATTTTTATATCCCTGCCGAACCAATCTACTATTTGATCCACGATGAATTTGTCTGCAATAAACTCGATTCGCTCGGGCGTGTCGGTATACATATAGGGCATTGTAGAGGCGATCTTCTTGAAATCTATTCCGTTCTCGTAGCCCTTGACCTTCGTTACGGGTGTAATGGGATAGTCGTATATCCGCATATTCGTGATACGGTCAAGGCGGTGGAAGGTAATGTGTCCCCAATATCCGCTGTATCCCATAAGATAGTACCGCTGGTTGTGCAGTATAAGCTGATAGGGGCTTACACGCTGGAAGGAGGAGCGGTGCAGCTTTGCATCAATGCCGTACTTGTTGTAGTCGTACTGCACCTGCTTGCCCTCGGCAATTGCCTCGTCAATAACGTCTATGTTGTAGAAGAGGGCCTGGTTGTCGGTCTTGCTCCAATCGTTTACCGAGTACACGTTCTTCACGTGGGAGCGGAAGTATTTGTTTGACAGACCGCAAAGCCTGTCGATAAGATCCTTTGAGTGATGGGCGGTAATATGCTTGCTCTGAAGCACGCCGTCTATCAGCAGCCTCAGCTCCGAGTCCTCAAACTCGCGGCTGTTGATATAGCTTCCCGCACGGCGAGAGCCGATGTCAATTCCCGCATCGCGAAGGTCGGCGATATTTTTTCCTACCGCCTTTCTCTCTATCTCTATTCCGTAATCGTCGTTAAGGTATCTGATAATATCCTCCTGCGTCAGAGGATGATCGTAATCGCTGTGCTTCAGCAGTATCTGCCAGATGCGAAGCAGGGCGAGCTTTTTGGGTTCCATATATTTTTTCTCCTATTCTTATGTTCCGTTGTTATGACCTGGTGTGTAATACAGTAGTGACAGCATTTCCTGATACTTTTCTTCCTTTTCGGATATGGGTTTTTTAATATTCAGATAAACCAAATCTACAAGTCGGGGCATAGGCTGAAACGTCTGATCGTTCTTAATATGATTAATAGGAGATATACCTTGATTTTTCAGAAATACACCCATCAGATAGGAACGAACGCAGTGAGCGATATATTTCTTTCCATCAAGACCGTCATCGTCGGTCGACGAGATATTGCTCTCGCCCTCGCCGGCAGAGCCATCCTTTATTTTATCGTTTATCTGATTTATTATTTCTTTTACAACGTTCTTATCAAATTGCTCGTATACGCTATTATCAAAAAAGTCGTTCTCGTTGGGAGGCGTGACGATAAATCTTCTGTTTTTTTCATCTTCTTTACCGTTAAACAAAGCACAGCCGCCATCAAAGGCATAGGAGTCAATTATAAAAACAATATCAGGGAAGATAAAGTGCAGAAATTTGCTTGAAAAGGAGATGTGATTGTTGCAATTGACGGCCTTCCCGTCAAAAATGTTTCCAACAGGCACATCGTCAAATTCTTCTATGGCTTTACTAAGACTCTTATTAAATGATAAAACGGCGGTAATAGACTTTATCAGAAGGTTAAGATCGTTCTCGTCAATTTTTACCGACTCTATTTTATTGTTTTTCTTTTTTCTTATAATAACTTGCTTAAAATTATATTTTGTAGCCCTGTGCGGTAGTATTCCGTTAAGGCAGGAGAGAGAGAGGCTCCTTGCAACCTCGTCAAAAAATCCTTCTCTACCGTCATTTTGAGTTTTCACCGGCCAGATGGGACGATTCGCACCTTCCCTCCCGTCTCTGTCGTGGTATTTATCGTTCGTTTGTGTAAAGCTGTTTTCGGTTGTGCCATAGCTCCTTCTTTGTGGAGAAGCCGCGTAGGATCTTCCGATAATCCACATAGCACCCTCAAGCTTGATTCGGTCTGTCAGGATGTCAGATGATCTTCCCATAAGATAAAAAATTTCATTTCCGTATGAATAGGATTTGTTGTTTAATTCCCTGATTTTATCTATAAATTCATTGATATTCATAAATAACCTCCGTCATTTTTTGTTCGTAATAGCATCGTTATTTTTTGCTGCTAAATACATTATACCACTTTTTTCGCCCTTTTCAACGGTTATGCGACAAATTTGGGACATTATTTTTGTGAAAATATAAGAAAATTTCTCTTTTTTCGCCGCCGCGTTTATTAATGTCCCGAAAAGCGGACGGAAGAATTGCTATAATAGTCACGTAAGAAAAAATCCCGCCCAAGCTATACGCCTATGACAATTTAATTAAAAGGAGATAAACAAATGAGTGCTTTTGACAGAATCATCGGCTACGACCACATTAAAAACGAGATGCTTGAGATTATGGATATTCTCAAGAATCCCGAAATCTACAGGGCCCTGGGAGCAAGCCTGCCCAGCGGTATCGTCCTTCAGGGTGAGCCCGGCCTCGGCAAGACGCTGATTGCCACCTCGTTTATGGAGGAGTGCGGCGTGCCCTCCTACACCGTCCGCAGAAGCAAGGAGACCAAGGAGTTTATTGATGATATGACACGTGCCTTTGAGCAGGCGGCAGAAAATGCTCCGTCCATTATCCTGCTTGACGATATGGACAAGTTTGCCCCCTCGGACAACAGTCAGGAGGAGTTCGTCGTCCTTCAGTCGCTTATCGACTCGGTGAAGGGCAAGAGCGTATTCCTTATCGCAACGGTAAACGAGAGCTTTCACCTGCCCGATAGCCTTGTACGTGCGGGCAGATTTGACCGCTATATTGTGGTTAACCACCCCACCCGCGAGGACGGTGAGCAAATCGTAAGGTATTACGTAGGTCAGAAGCCTATTTCGGAGGACGTCGATATGGATGACACCTCTAAGATGCTCGCAGGTAAAAGCTGTGCCGAGCTTGACAGCGTTATCAACCTTGCGGCAATCTCCGCCGCACACGACCGCTGTGAAAGGATCGAGATGAGGCATCTTGTGGACGCCACTCTCCGCGAGGCCTACGGCGTGACGGTCAACTGTGAGAAACGCTCGCCCAAGGAGCGTGAGGAGATTGCCTATCACGAGGCGGGACACGCCGTAATCAGCGACGTTATCAAGGAGGGCAGCGTGGGTATCGTCAGCGTCTGCTCCTCTCCCCGCACCGAGCGTGGCGGATTTATGCTCCGTTGCCTTGATTTTGACAGAAGGCCACATGTGATTCTTATTGCCCTGGGTGGCAAGGCGGCGTCCGAGCTTAAGTACGGTAAGGTAGCCTCGGGAACCTCCTCCGACCTGGTTTCTGCCCTTAGCCATATTGATAAGTCCACGAAACGAATCGGTACATACGGCGTGTCTAATCTCGGCTTCGGCTCAGAGTCCGAGCTGCTTGACAGCAGGAGCGAAATCGTTGTTGCCGCCGAGCTTGAGAGATTTATCTTCAAGGCGAAGGAGATCCTCGCCGAAAACCGCGAATTTCTTGACAAGCTCGCCGCCGAGCTTTACGAGAAGGGCACCCTCCTCAATTCCGACGTGGCGAGAATTCGTGCCACCTGCACAATCACACCCGCTGTAATCGGTTAATTCTGTCATTTGCGTAAAAAAGCCGACTCGTTTTGAGTCGGCTTTGTGTTTTGTTATTTCTTAATAACGTAATTTTCGTCGATCCTGAAATCCTCACCGAAGTAGCTCTTCAGCACATTGTAAAGCGTACCGTCGCTGTAAAGCTTATAAGAGCCCTCCTGGCCGCCGTACTCGGTCGTCTCGCCCGACCAGACCTCCATAATCTCATCGTAGGAGGCGGTGCGAAGGTCAAGCTTCAGATTATACTCCGTGGTGGGAGTGCCTGCATCGTTGCGAAGGTTAAGCTTGTTTACCGCTATACCCCAGGAGCTGTCCCACCAGCCTACCGAAACTATCTTATAGCTCCAGATAGTCCAGCCCCAGCCGAGCTGGTCGTATTTGTCAAGATACTTCGCCCAGGCCTCCTGGTTATCAAAGAAGCTGAACTCACCGATAAGCTTCGGTACGTCAAAGTCGGTGGGTGCGTAAAGTGCGAACATAAGACCGTAGAACATCTCGTTGGTGATGCCCGAGTTGTGATTCCAGTTGTAGAAGTGGTACTGGTAAAGCACGTTTTCCCATCCGTATTTTTCGGGGCTGGGGAGCGATACGGGATACCACACGCCCTCAATGGAGATAACGTGGTGGCCGTCAACCTCACGGATGGCGTCGTACATTCTGTCCATAACCTGCCACTGCAGGGGGCCGGAGCCGATCGCCGTTCTCTTGGTGGGCTCGTTTACCAGATCGTATGCCAGAATGGTGGAGGCAAGATCGGGGCGGTCGTTTACGTAGTGAAGGGCGATATTACGCCAGAGCTGACACATAGAATCGATATAGGTCTCGTTCTCCCAGAAATCCATATCCCTCGTGCCGCAGTGCTCGTAGCCCGACTGACCACCGACAACACCGTGCATATCTATTATAACCTTAAGCTCGTATTTTCTCGCCAGCTCGAGGAACCAGTCAAGCTTCTCGAATGCATCCTCACGCATCGTGAGTGCTTCGTCGGGCCCCTCCATAAAGTTGCGGTAGTACATAGGCAGACGGATGGTGTTAAGACCGGTGTCCTTGATAAGCTTAAAATCCGCCTCGGTGCAGTATGCATAGAAGAAGGCGTCAAGCAGATCCTGAAGCTGCTCCTCGGTAAAGTCTCCCCTCTTAACCCTGTCGGCAAGGATCTGATCCATCTCCTCCTGGTATATCTCCTCGTATTCCTCAACAACTCCCTCGGGGTTGACCTTCTTGAAGCTGCCGTCCTCGTTATATAACGCACCGACCGAATTTACCGTCATCCAGCCCTCTGCAATAAAGAGGTTGCCGAAGTTTATACCCTTGATCTCAAAGCGGTCGCCCCTCTCGTCGTAAAGGCCGCGGCCCACTGCGGTGACTGTTCCGTATTCGTTGGGCGTGATATCCACGTGACTCGGAATATCCTCTGCACTCTTACTTGACACGTAGACGTTGCCTGCCACGAATGCCACGCCCGCAAGGACGAGAAGTGCCGCCAGAAAAATTACCAAACCAACTAAAAGCTTTTTCATATTTCCCTCCCAAAATTAATTATCAGATATTTCAGAAAGCTCCTTTTCGGGCTTTTTGCTTTTGTTATCGTTGAACACTATCTTGTTTACGAAGAAGATGATAACCATAGATATACCGCCGTTCATCATAATGGTTCCCACGTTGGCAAACCACTCCGGGATGAAATTAACGATAACGCCCTTCCATATCGAGTCGATGGACAGGGTAATACAGGTTACGATGCAGAAGGCAAGAGCATACCAGCCGCCCTGATAAAGTATATTTCCGTTTGAGCGAAATACCCATTTTCTCTGTATAAGGAAGTTTATCACCTCGCCGATTATCATTGCGATCATATATGCGGTGAAGTAGTCTGCCTTGCCGCCGATGATATACCACTTGAAGGTGTAGCCAAGCAGCGTAATGTCAATGCCGGGAAATCCCACGTAGCTGTCTCCCATAAAGGCAAAGGCATAGGGCAGGAAGGTAAGTATGAGGTACTTGAACACCGTTATTGCCGTGCTGACCAGCAGGAACAGACCGCCCTCTCTCACCCATTCGGCCGCCCTCGGATATTTTTTTGCGAAGGAAAGCCACAGGCTCTTTATTTTTTCCATATTTTCTCCTTATTAAGAAGTAAGTCTCTGCTTTTATATTAACACATTTCAAGGCTGTTTGCAATAAAATATTTAAAAAATCTCCTGCTGACCTTGAAAATATCCTCGCATTATGATATACTGATATCAAATTAACCTGCAGATGCAGATGAGAAAGGAGAAATTTGGGATGATTGTTTACAGCGAGGTAACCGTTAGCTAAACCGAATAGGGCATAGCAAAAACGAAGGGGTAGAGATACCTCTCTGTTGCTCTGCCATTTTGAAGCCTGATATTGTGGAACACACTCAGGTGTGTTATTTTTATGCCCTTTTTCGGTTGTAGCAGATATTTTTTGTGAAAAACTACACCATTGGAGGACAAAAATGAATTTAGAAGCATTTGGCTTTGATAAAGAAGCATATCCATATTCCGACGGCACGCCTGCGAGGGTTGTTGCGGTGCATAAGGAGAGATATAAATTAGTCACCGACGTCGGCGAGTGCTACGGCAGGCTGAAAACCAAGGAGTATTTCGTTGACGTCCAGGATTTTCCTACCGCGGGCGATTTCGTTCTTATAAATTATAATCCCGCGGGCGACAGTATGATAGTAAAAACTCTGCCACGCCGTACCGTCTTTATGCGAAAGGATCCTGACCCGAATAAGGGCGAGCAGGCGGTGGCGGCAAACTTTGATTTTGTCTTTATTATGCAGTCCTTAAACCACGACTTTAACCTGAAGCGGCTTGAGAGATACCTGACTCTCGCCTGGCAGTCGGGGGCAAGTCCGGTCGTGGTGCTGACGAAGGCGGACCTGCCCGTTGACCTTAACGAGAGGATCGCAAGCGTGAGGCAGTATGCGGCGGAGGTCCCCGTCCACGCCGTAAGCTCCAGGACGGGCTACGGTCTATGGGAGCTGGAGGAGTATTTCACACCCGGTAGGACGGTTGTATTTCTCGGCTCGTCGGGCGTGGGTAAATCCAGCCTTGTCAACAGGCTCTTCGGCGAGGAGATTATGGCAACCAACGAGACTCGGGAGGCCGGCAGCAGGGGACGGCACACCACCACCCACCGCCAGCTTATAATGCTAAAGAACGGTGCGATGATAATCGACACCCCCGGTATGCGTTCGCTTGGAATGTGGGACGTGGGCGAGGGAATCAGCTCTGCCTTCTCTGACGTGGAGAGCTTCCTTGGACGATGTAAATATAAGGACTGCCGTCACGAGAGTGAGCCCGGCTGTGCCATAAAGGATGCCATAGCATCGGGCGAGCTTCCCCTCGCAAGATGGGAAAGCTACCTTGCACTGAAGCGGGAGGCGAAATTTTCGGAGGACAAGGAGAAATTCCTTCGCAATAAGAGAGAGTGGCACAAGTCACTTTCCAAGGGGACAAGGCAGCTTAAGAAAAATAATCCCAAGCACAGAAGGTAGGCGGAGCTATGGAAAGAATTATCAGAGCAATAAAAAAAGAGGAGTGGGAGACCTGCCTCGATTTTGTAGAGCGTGTGTTTACCGACTCAGAGGATGCCGATAGTGGCCGCCTCGTTCGTAATCTGATGACCGAGATCCGTTCCAATAGGTATTACGTCCCCGAGCTTGATCTCGTTATGCTGAACGGAGAGGGAGAAATAATCGGACAGACGCTGTTTTCACGCTTTCATCTTGAGGGCAGGTATGAGGATGAGCTGCTTATCCTTACGCCTGTGGCGGTGAAAACCGAGCTACAGCGTCAGCATATCTCAAAGGAGCTTATTGAATTTGGTCTGAACCGTGCCAGCGAGCTTGGATTTACCGCCTGCATCGTGGAGGGCAATCCGCAAAACTACCGTCCACGCGGCTTCAGGACGTCAGCTGATTACGGCATTTTCGCCGATGAGAGCGTTGGTCTGCCACATCCCGACTGCCTTATGGTGCAGGAGCTTGTACCGGGGGCGTTGAAGAATATCAAGGGCCGCCTCAATTACAGCTTCTACAAGTCGTTAAGGTAAAATCACTCTTTATAGCTTTATTAAAAAAGCAGGGACACCGTATCGGTGCTTTCCCTGCTTTTGTTTTACTGCTTACTGACCTTTATTGGTTTTGTTTCTGTAAGTAATGGGAGATATTCCAAGGGCATTTTCAAAGGCCTTGGTTAAGTGAGAGGCATCATAAAAGCCCGTGCGGTATGCAATTTCTGATACGGGAAGGGTAGTGCTTGCCAGCATTGTGGCTGCAGAATTGATTCGTATTTTCATAAGGTAGGCCGCAGGGGACATTTTACAAATGTCCTTGAATTTTTTTATAAAGGAGGAGCGTGACATATGTGCCAATCTCGACAGATCCTCAACCGTGATTTTTTCAAAATATCTTTCGTGAATATATGATATAGACTCCATCAGTGCCCTGTCTTCGCAAAGGGGCAGGTCGCTTTGCTTATAAGTATTGGTATAGGAATTACACAGCAGGCCTATAGAAACGATAGCCAGGCTGCTTCTCATCAAGGATTCAAAGGGATCGTTGTCTCCGGAATAATGCTCTATCTGCTTCAGGGTACTAATACATTCTCCAAGCTCATCAGAGGAGAGGGTGAGGTGAAGCGGATCCTTGGTTTGTCCACGCATAAGCGGTTCTGCACCGAAAAGGGTGAAGAAGGAGGGAAGCTGCTGAAGGTCGGCTATGTTTTTTTTCATAAAGCTGTCGCTGAGAATAACGTGAAAAACGTCAAATCCTACGCCACCCACGTATCCGTGGCTTACGTTTGGCGGGATGATGAAAACGTCGCCGCTGCTCGCACTTACGCGATTATCGTTTATGTAATGCAGGCCGCTTCCGTTGATAACGACGTTTATCTCGTAGAACTCCTGCTCGTGCATACCGATATCGTAGTCCTTCATAATAAATGCGTGGACCAGATCCTGAGGATACATAAAAAAGTCGGAGTGAGTATAATAATAATGATCGTGGTTAGATAATCTTTGAATTTTCATACCCTTTCTCCTTTGTAAATATTGGTCAAAAATACCCAAATTGTTTTGGTCAAAATGCTTATTTGTTGTGAAAATATCTAACAAATAAACGATTTTACAATAAACTATGTATATTTTACCTTGATTATATCACAAAGCTTATTTATAATCAAGATGTAATCTAAATATATTGATTATTTTTTATGATAATAGTTCGCTATGAACAAAACCGAAAAGGAGTATGGATTATGAAAAAACGTAATCGAGCTTTAATAAGGATCATAAGCCTGTTATTGCTGATTTCAATGACCGCCTGCGTGCGGCCAAAGCCTGATAAGAACCCGGGAGGAAGCAGCGATATGAGTAAAGTGTCTGATTTAACGGTAAATACCGGCAAAATGCCGTTAAAGCTTTGGTATGATGAGCAAGCACCCTTCATAAACGAGTGCTCGCCCGAGGCTTCGATGATGGCAGGACAGGATATCGGCTGGCAGAACTGGTCTATTCCTCTCGGAAACGGATTTGTCGGTGCTAACGTTTTCGGCAGGGTTGAAACCGAAAGAGTTCAGATCACCGAGAAGACCTTGTCCAATCCCTGGCAGATAGTAAAAACCGTAAACGGTGTAACAAGCTGGCCACAGGTGGCAGGACTTAACAACTTCTCCGAAACCTATATTGATTTCGATCATAAATCATCGGGTGTCAGCAGCTACAGAAGAGAGCTCGATCTGAGAACCGCTATAGCATCTACAAGATATGATTATAACGGAGCGACCTACAACAGAGAGTACTTCGTTTCGTATCCCGATAACGCACTCGTTATCTATCTTGATGCTGAAAACGGACCTCTTTCCTTTACTCTCCGTCCGACAATACCTTTCGAGCAAAGCTATATGAATGATCCCGGTGACGGTCTGTCGAAGACGGGAACGGTGACCTCGAGCGTGGAATACGGCGTTGGCTGTATAGAGCTTAGCGGTACTCTCGGATATTACGGCGTTGATTTTGCAGGATTCTACCGCGTTTATACCGATGGCGGAAGGATTACTGCCGATACCGTTGACAACAGATACACCGATTCCGACGGAACGGTCAAGGTGGACAAGGACGGCGTTATCAGGGTTGAGGGTGCACGGAAGGCTATTATCGTTGCCACCTTTGGCACGGACTATGAGCTGTGCAGCGAGAACTTTGAAAACGGACAGTACAGCCACAATAAGCAGACGGCAAAAATAGGACTTGAATTTGCCCGTGACAAGGTGCTTGATCAGCTTTACTATACAACCGACGAGATCTCGGATATGTCTATAGATGAGGCGTATGCCTATCTGAAGGAAAGACACCTTGATGATTATCAGAATCTCTTTGACAGAGTGGATCTTGATCTTGACTGTAATCCTGCAGACCTTGAGCTTACAACCGATAAGCTACTGCAGAAATACAATTCGGGAATACACAGCTCCTATCTCGAGGCACTTTTGTTCCAATACGGCAGATATCTTATAATCGCATCCTCAAGAGAGGGTGCACTGCCCGCAAACCTTCAGGGAGCGTGGAACTGCTATAATACTCCCGCCTGGTCAAGCGGATATTGGAGCAATATCAATATTCAGATGAACTATTGGCACGTTTTCAGCACGAACCTTGCCGAGACCTTTATACCGTACGTTGATTATACGCAGGCATATATGCCCGTGGCCGAGCAGCACGCCGACGACCTGATAAGAACGCACAACCCCGATGTGTATAACAAGGATGGCGGAAACGGCTGGACTATGGGTGTTTCGGGCAATCCGTTCTTCTTCAACGGTGACCGCTCCTGCGGTAACCTCGGTCTTCTGACACAGCTCTTCTATGAGTACTACCAGTACACGAATGACGAGGAGGTACTGAAGACGGTATATGAGATATTGGCAAATGCGGCACGATTCGTAACGAAATGCGTTAAGAATTACGATGGTAAGTATCTTGTTGAGTACTGTGATTCTCCCGAAATGTACGTTGACGGAGCCTGGTATTACACAACCGGTACGACCTATGCACAGACGCTTGCTTACATAAACAACTACGCGGCTCTTCAGTGTGCAAAGGATCTCGGAATAGACCTTGACAATTTGCCAAAGGAGTATTCTATCCTTGGCACGATTATGGATCAGATCGACAAGTACGATCCTATTAACGTCGGTCTCTCAGGACAGATAAAGGAATTCCGCGAGGAGGATTACTACGGCTCTCTCGGAAATCCTAATCACAGACATATTTCCCAGCTTGTAGGACTCTTCCCCGGTAACATAATCAATTCCGGTACGGATGCCTGGATGGATGCGGCTCTCGTTTCCCTTGCAGGCAGAAACGACGGCCTTACAGATTGGCCGAGCGGTACTACGGCAACGAATGAGGCGAGCATAGTAGCCTGGGCCTGGGCACACAAGCAGGCGATGTACGCAAGAGCGGGCGAGGGTGATCTTGCTCAGCAGATGCTTGCCGGCAACCTCAGAAATTCGACTCTTGAGAATCTTTTGATGGTATGCGGAAAGATATTCCAGATCGAAGCGAGCAGCGGAACTACCGCGGCTATTGCAGAAATGCTTCTTCAGAGCGATGAAGAGTTTATCGAAATTCTTCCGGCCATTCCTACAAATTGGGATAAGGGTGCATATACGGGACTCGTTGCAAGAGGCAATTACGAGGTAAGTGTAGCCTGGGAGGACGGCGTTGCTACAAGGATCAATCTTTATGCTAAGCTCGGCGGAGAGGTTTCCATCAAATATAATGGCTTTAGCAACGTAGAGGTCTATAACTCAAAGGGCGAAAAGATCGGTTATACCCTCTCGAACGACGGAATTCTTACCTTCGATACCGCGGTGGGAGATAAGTATTATATCGGTGGCTTCAAGAAGGTTGAAAGACTTGAAAAGCCCGCAACGCTTGACTTCGATAGAATTAATTACAGCGACTTCAGCCTCAGATGGAATAAGGTTGACGGTGCAGAGAAATACAACGTTTACGTTGCATACGAAAACGATCCGTCCTATACGCTTGTAGGCACTACGGCTAATAATTCTTACGTCCTCACGGTTGCAGATGGCAAGCAAAACGTAAGAAAGACCTTTGCCGTTACCGCAGTCGGTAAGAACGGAGTGGAAAGCAAGAGAGCGATTTGCTATTCAAATCCCGTTTCATTAGACCTTGAGGTTTACTCGGTATTATGGAAGGTAGAGGGAGGTAAGCTCGTAGCGAGTGCGGACGCGAGCGATTCTGCAGGCTCTGTTCGTTTGTATGAAAGAAGTGCGAAGGGATTTGCTTTACTTGCCGAGGAGAAGGGACTGAGCATAAGCCTGAGCTATGATGCAAGCAAGTCCTATGCATTAAGCGTCGTTTCAAAATATACCTCTGCGGAAAGCAAAATCATCCCTCTGACTCTTGAAAACAATGCAGATAATATTCTGAACGGAAAGGATATTACCTTCGAGAATAACAGAGCAAACGTAGATCTTGGTAAGGTTTATTCTCTTAACGAATTAAGATTTTACATCAACACCTCCTCCTTTGAAGGAAACAGCCTGAAGGTTGAAAGACTGTATAAGGGCGAATGGCAGTCTGTTGCCGATTGCAAGACCGCATCTGAGGTCAATTCATATTTGTCAGACGGATGCCTGGTATTTGATCTTGAAGGCGGAAGGGCTCATAAGATCAGAGTTACACTCGATGTGCCTGTTGATTTTGAGGCAATTACGCTTTCAGGAAGTGTAGTTTACGGTGAGGCTGTTGAATACGACAACGTATTTGCAGGAAAGCAATTTTCTGCTACAAGTGCAACGGCAGGCAATATTTATTCCGCAAGCTATGGCTACCAGACGCTGACCGACGGTGTGATTTATGAGGAGTATTCGGGAAGATATTCGAGCAAGCAAAACGGCGGAAGGATAGAGGCTACGCTGGAGCTCGGCGATGCATACAATCTCTCCGAATTGAAGATTTATCTCTACAAGGACGGTCTTAGCAAGTTTGGAACGGGACTTGAGATACAGGCATATTTTGGCGGCAAATGGACAACTCTTGTTGAATGCTCGTCTAATGCTGAATTGGAGAAATACCTGGTTGATAACGCAGGAGGCGTTGGCGACTGGTTGATATTTGACCTTGGTGACTCCTATGCAAGCAAGGTGAAATTTACCATCCCCGGACAGACCAATAGCGGCTGGACTACTTTTTACGAGATCGAGTGTCTCGGTACTACGTCGACCGTAACAGAGCCAGAGGCAGAGCCTGATCCCGATGCTGATCCCGATCGTATCGAAAATATTTTTGCAGGAAAAGAATTTGTACCTACCGCAGAAGCAAAGGCACAGGTGCTGACTGCATCCTGGTTCCAGGGTGGCGGATACGAAACCCTCACCGATGGAAACAGATTTGAGGAGCAGGTCGGAAGATTCTCAACGCTTATGAATAATACCACGGCCTTTATGGATGCAACTCTTGATCTCGGCGGTTCATACGAGCTCGGTGCTTTGAGATTTTATCTGTACGATACCAAAACAAGCATTACCGAGGAAAGCAAAAAGGGAAGCATAGGCAGGGATATTCTTATTCAGGTATATGCCGACGGCAAATGGACCGACGTTGTGAGCTGCCTTGATAATACGGCACTTTGCGAGTATCTTGTGATAAACGAAGGACTTAACAACGACTATCTTGAATTTGACCTTGGAGGAATCAAGGCAGAAAGGATCAGATTCTATATTTCGGGCTCATTATCAAGCTCGGGAATCACGTTCCAGGAGATAGAATGTAGCGGAAAGGCTGCTAAATAAGCAGCACAAAAATGATAATTCAGGAAAGGGTAAATTATTTTATCATTTCTTGCAAATTATAAAATTTAAAAAGGAGAAAAACTATGAAAACCAATATGAAAGCACTTCTCGCCGTATTAATTATCACTTTGGTTGCGGTAACACTCAATGCTTGCGATTTGATTGCACTTCTTCCAGGCGGACCGACCGAATGTGAGCATACGGGAGGTAAAGCAACCTGTACGGCAGCGGCTGTATGTGAGCTTTGCGGCGAAAGCTATGGCGAGGCACTTGGACACAAGGAGGAGGTCCTGGCAGGAAAAGATGCTACTTGCACCGAGTCGGGACTTACCGAGGGCAAAAAGTGCTCGGTATGCGAAGCAATACTTGTAGAGCAGGAGACGATCGATCCTCTCGGACACAAGGATGGAAACGGCGATTTCGTATGTGACGCTTGTAAGGCGGGCCTCTGCACAGAGCACACTCCCGCAGAAGCAGTAAGAGAGAATGAAACAGCTCCTACCTGCGAAAAGGAAGGCTCCTATGAGTCTGTGGTAAAATGCTCTAATTGCGGAGAAGAGCTTAGCAGAGAAGCAAAATCCATTGAAAAGCTTCCTCATACAGAGGAAGTATTGGAAGGCAAGGCAGCAACCTGTACCGAAACAGGTCTTACAGAGGGTAAGAAGTGCTCGGTATGTGGCGAAACGCTTGTAGCACAGGAAGAAATTCCCGCAGGACACAATATGGTTGACGGTGTCTGCACGGAATGTGGACTTATTTCTAACCTGCTTGTTGGAAAGAGCCTTGTTCCCGCAGGTGATGCTGCTTCCAATATCTACAGTGCCTCCTATGGATACGGCAAGATCAACGATGGAGATCTTGCATCCAGATATTCCAGCAAGAAGAATGGCGGCAAGGTAGAAGCAGTTATTGATCTCGGTGCGGTGTACGATCTTTACGAGTTCAAGGTACTCCTTTATGATTATAATCAATCCGCATTCAGTCAGTTTGGTACGGGAATGGAAATTCAGGTTCTGTTCGGAGGCGAATGGACGACCGTTGTTAACGCAACTGCCGATAATTTCAACGTTGTCGTTACAGGCGACCAAAACTGGCTCACCTTTGATCTTGGCGGTGCAAACGCAAGACAGGTTAAGTTTATTATTCCCGAGCACGGCTCTACAGGCTGGAGCACCTTCTGGGAGATCGAATGCAGTGCAAAGGCATCAAGTGCGGTTGAGCCCGAGCCCGAAGTACCCGTTTTGGTTGAAAACGTTTTCGCAGGCAAGCAGTTTACGCCTACAGAGGATGCTCTTGCATCGGTTTTGAATGCAGGCTGGTGGAAAGGCGGCGGATATGAAACCCTTACAGACGGCATCAAGAATGCTGACAACTCTCCCGGTAGATTCTCTACCGCGATGGCCTTGACGGGTATGATGGATTCCACCATCGACCTCGGTGGCTCTTACGAGCTTCATTCCTTTAAGATGTATACATACGATCCTGCGGCAGGAACCGGTGCGGGCAGTGTCGGAGCTACCCTTCTGATCCAGGTATATTCTAACGGCGAATGGATCGACGTTGTTACCTGCTCTGATAACGCAAGTATAATGAGCCATCTCGTTGTTAACGAGGGCACATATAACGACTATCTCGAATTTGATCTTGATGGTGTGGTAGCAGAGAAGGTTAGATTCTATATTTCTGCATCTGCCTCCGGCAGCGGTACAACATACGAGGAGATTGAATGCTCCGGATACAAAAAATAACGCTTACACGCTTACAATTAAATAAGCAAACACATAAAAATGGCACAGTGAAGTTTCACTGTGCCATTTTTAGATCGTTTGTAAAATGATGAATGAAAAAGCGGCTTTACCGAAAATGAAATTTTGTTATCGGTGTTAGTGGGTTATAGACTACCGTCCCAAAGCCCGAAAAAAGAAAAAGCACCGCTTTTGGTGGTTGTTGAATACGTGAATTTCAGCAGAGCTGAATATACCTGCACTCGCCACTGGAGAACAAGCTCTCCGATGGCTTCGTTTGGTATGCGAACCCATATCCTGAAAATCGCAGATTTTCAGGGTGGGTCGATCCCGACGGAGTCGCAGCATAAAAAAGCACCACTCTTGGTGGTATAGTTATCTAACTTTATTTGGTGCATTCCGCGAATGCGGAATATTGCCTGGCGAGGAGATGAAACTTGCAGTTAGTACAGAAAGTGTAATCAGTAGAGATTATATCCCGAGCGGCAAACCCGACGGGAATGCGGTGTGCGGGTTAATAATGAAGTGACAATTTCAAGGTCTGTACTGATCTCTTGGTATATCTCCGCACTACCGCAATACCTCGTTGTGCCTTGCACACGAGGTATACGAACCCCTTGCACGAATAATACTCCTGCAAATCTGCACGTATCTTTACGTGCAAGTGGGTTCGGTTTTGTGCGGAGCACAATGAAAAAAAGACAGGCGTGCGAATAGGATGGCTGTCTTTTTTCATGGTGACCCGTACGGGAATCGAACCCATGTTACAGCCGTGAAAGGGCCGTGTCTTAACCGCTTGACCAACGGGCCGAGGTGTGGTAGCGGATGTCGGATTTGAACCAACGACCTGCCGGGTATGAACCGGACGCTCTAGCCAACTGAGCTAATCCGCCATAGACTTAATGTCAAACCTCGCTTTGCTATTATATCATAACAATTTATAAAAGTCAATAGGTTTTTAAAAGTTTTTTTATGCGGGACACCCCTTCGCCGTGAGCCGCTTCGGATAGGAGTCCAAAACGGCTCTTAGGTGTTATTTATCATTGGTCTGAAGGTGGGGGAGAGCCGCTACACTCTTTCGCTTATATATTTTGCCACCTTTTCGGGAAGCATATCAAGTGGCTCGTTTTCCATAATCGCCTCTCTTGCGGCGGTGGAGCTGACGCCCTCAAGGCCTTCGCGGCATTTCCAGAGCTCGGTCTCGTATCTGCCGTGCTCATAGTTCCATTCCGCCTGCTCTCGCTCCCATTCGAGATCCTCCTCGGTACGATAGCCCTTGATTATCCTTTCGATCTCGTGGTCAGTCATATAGTCGATAACCAGGCCGTTGGAATAGCTTACCATCACGTTGTCAAGGTCGTCGGTTGCCAGCATAAGCATACGAACTCTGTCCTCAACAGAGAACATATATTCCTTCTTCGGATTGGTGAAAACGACTACGTAAACCTCGTCGTACTTCTCGGCGGCACGGCGGATAATGTCAAGATGTCCCAGCGTGACGGGATCGTAGCTGCCGGGTAAAATCACACTCATTTATCTGCCTCCCGTCCCTCGTAGAAGAGAATGTTGACGAAGGTTTTCTTGCCGTAATGGGTGGATTTTATTACCCTGTAGCCCGAAAGCCTGTCGTCCTCGGGCAGAATTTCCTCCTCGCCCGATTCGAGCACGACTATGGCACCGGGAATGATAAGCTCCTTTTCGGCAAGGTAATTTGCCGCGTCGGCACAGCATTCCATAGCGTAGGGGGGATCGATGAAAACAAGATCGTACTGCTCTCTGCCCGACGCCTTCCTTATATAGTTACGCCAGTCGCTGACGAGGAAGTGGCTCATCTCGAAGAAGCCGGTTATTCTTGCATTCTGCTTAACGATCTCCATTGCCTCGCGGGAGAGGTCGATGAAGGTAGCCTTCGCCGCACCCCTTGACAGAGCCTCAAGGCCCATCTGTCCCGAGCCTGCGAACAGATCAAGAACCCGCCTGTCCTCGACGTCAAACTGGATAGAGGAGAAGATTGCCTCCTTTATTCTTTCGGAGGTAGGCCTGGTTGCCTCACCCTCGAGGCTTACAAGCTTTTTGCCCTTAGCACTACCCGTAATTATTCTCATCATTTCTTTTTTCCTCGTTTTTCTTCAAAATATTTTACTATCCTCTCGGCGTCTGCCCGTCCGATACCCTTCACGGAGACAAGCTCCTCTATGCTCGCCTGACGGATTTTGCTCAGCGGCATTGCCGAAAGCAGCAGTCTTGCCTTTTTCGGCCCGATGCCCTCAATTTTTTCAAGAGAGGAGTGCGTCATTGCTTTTATTTTTCCTCTCTGGGAGGATTTTATTGCAAATCTATGTGCCTCTTCCTGCAAATTGTAAATAAAAGCGTACATATCGAACTCTTTTGCGATAGAAATCTCGTGCTCACCGTCGGTAAGAGCCCTGGTTTTATGATAATCATCCTTCACCATACCGAATACGGGAATATCAAGCGACAGGGAGGAAAGCACGCCCTTTGCCACGCCGACGTGAGCGTCGCCGCCGTCAACCAAAATAAGATCGGGACACTCGCTGAGTGACAGACTGCCGTCACCGATATGTGACAGACGGCGGCTTAGTGCCTCTCGCATCGAGCCGTAATCGTCGGCACCGTCGGTGGTTTTTATGTTGAAAAGTCTGTAGTCCTTCTTCTTCAGCCTGCCATCCGACCACACAACCATTGATGCGACGATATTTTCGTTTCCTATATTTGAGATGTCGTATGCCTCGATACGTTGGGGAGGCCTGCTAAGGCCAAGAAGGGAGGTAAGACGGCCGATGATCTTGTCCTCACGCTCGCCTTCAAGGCGGAATTGGCGTGCGGATTCTCTTGCGTTTTCAATCGCCATATCGCAGAGAGCACGTCCGTCGCCACGCTCGGGCACTCGGACGGTGATTTTATGTCCGGCATTGAGTGACAGATACTCCGCCAGCAGCGAAATATCATCTTCGTCTACGGGGAACGCCAGCATAAGCTCCTTCGGTATGCTTCCCGCACCGTCGTAATATGATGCGATAAGCGAGACTGCCTCCTCTGCCGTTATGGGCTCTGCCGCCGACAGCATAAACACGCTCTTGTTTACCAGAGCACCGCCGCGGATCGACAGCATAGACATAACGCCGACTCCGTCGCTTACGCTGATGGCGAAAACGTCGCGGTTCACCTTAACGTCGGCAACGACCTTCTGCTTCTCGGACAGCTTGTCAAGTGCCTGAAGCTGAGACAGGATCTCGCCCGCACGCTCAAATTCCAGCATATCCGAGGCACGCTCCATCTCCTCGGTAAGCATTCGCTTCATCTCGGCGGTATTGCCGTCGAGAACACGCTCGGCACCGCGGATAAGCTGGCGATATCTCTCTGAATCCACGCTTCCGTCGCAGGGGGCGATGCATCTCTTCATTTCCTTGTATATACAGGGACGCTCCTTGCCTATATCCTTGGGGAAGAATCTTTTGCAAGTCGGAGGCCAAGCG
>JAZQDF010000033.1:0-3901 GCA_045546635.1 Eubacteriales bacterium | reverse complement strand
TCCGACTTGGTTGATGCCGACGCAGGTGTAGCCCGCGAACTCGTGAAGCAGCTTCAAGGAATGTCCGATGACCGTGGTTCCGAGGTGTCCGATGTGGAAGGGCTTTGCGACGTTGGGAGAGGAATAGTCGAGAACGACGGTCTTGCCCTCGCCGTTCATAGGCGAGCCGTACTTGTCAGCAAGAGAGAGAACCTCGCCGGTAACTCTCGCCGAGAAGGGCGTGCCGCTGATCTTGAAATTAAGATAACCGTTGATAGCAACTACGGAGGAGAACTCCTCGCACTTGATGGCAGATGCAAGCATCTCGGCAATCTGTACGGGAGAGCGGCGAAGTGTCTTGGACAGACGGAAGCAAGGAAGTGCGATATCACCCATCGAGGTATCGGGGGGATATTCAAGCATACCGATAATTTCCTCTGCCGAGAGGAGTCCCTCGCCAAAGCCCACGCTTACTGCATCGGCAATAAGTGCGGCGGGTTTTTTCTTTAATGTAAGCATATATATTTACCTCTGATTTATTATCAAGCGTTTTAAAGCGAATTTCTCATTCTGACATACTCGCCGTCGGGCTCTGCCTCAACGAGTCTTGCGGGAATGAAGGGGGCAAAGGCGAAGACGTATGCCATCGCTGCCTCAAATCCGTCTACAAGGTAGAACTCGCCGTCTCTCTCGCATACGGTGATCTCCGAAAGCTCCTTGCCTGACTCCAGTCGTGAGGCAAGGGGTGCGAGCATATCTCCGTCAAGCTCTCTCTCGGGGAAATGCAGCCTCTCGGGAGAGAGGAAGACGCGGCTGTAGGACTTGTCCTGCTGCCAGAGGGCAAAGGAGGTGGCAATTCTGTCTGCAACCTGCTCGGGCGTGGCAACGCTGGTATCCACGATGAGCGAGTAGTTTCTGAGATCCTTGATATTTACACCGTACTGCTCGGTATATCTCTTCTTCTCGCTCTCGCGACGCTGACGGGTGGCCTCAATAGTTTCCTCAAGTGTAGCAGAATGCTCACCCCGTCTGTTCGCCTGCATAATGCGAAGAGCAGACGTCTCGATATCGCAAGAGAGATAGACCTTAAAGGTGCCCTTTGTAAAGTGCCAGGCCATACGCGAATCGATTATAAGAAAGCGGGGATCATCCGAAAGAGCGGCAATGCCCGCGTCGATCTCGTGATCGATCTCAGGATGGGTTTCCATATATTTATTAAGCTCGGTAACCGTCATTCCGCGTGCCTCTGCAATAGAGCGAACGATCGCCCCCGTACAGTAATACTCCGCCGAAAGTCGCTTAATAAGAATGTCTGCGACCGTGCTTTTACCGCTACCAAGATCGCCTGCAAGCGAGATTTTATCCTGCATATCCGTCCTCCCTCTAAATCGCTATAATTTGCCTATGGGTATAGTTAACTAAATAATTATAATATATTTTGTGCAAAATGTCAAGATTGTTTGTAAATTTTATTGGATAGGTTATAGCTTGCATCTTTTTTCGATGAATAATCTTCCTTTGATGGGGAAATAATGATGACAGCACAATTAGGAAAGGAAATAAAAATGGAAAAGAAATTCAGATTCAGCGACCAGCCAAGGCGGGTCAAAATTATTTACGCGGCGGTGATCGGCGTGCTTTGTGTAACGGCGGTGGTGATTGGCATCGTGTCGGCGGCATCAAGGAAAAACGACACGCCCCTTGACGATGATCCCGTAGTAAATCTCCCCGATGGGGACGAGGGTGAGGGAGACGGCCAGACTCCCGACGGTGACGGAGGCAATGAGGACACTACGCCCGAAAAGCTTAGCTTCGTGTCACCCGTAGTAGGCGAAGTCACCAAGCACCACAGCCTTGATACCCCCGTGTTCTCAAATACGCTTAACGAATGGCGGGTTCATACGGGTATCGACATCTCGGCCGAGGAGGGTACCGAGGTATGTGCATCGGCCGGCGGTACTGTGACCCGTGTTTACAGCGATGCCCTGCTCGGCAAGACGGTGGAAATAACCCACGAGGGCGGTATTGTGAGCATTTACTCTAACCTCGCGACAGCGAGCATTACGGTCAGCGAGGGTGACGAGGTAAAATCGGGGGCGGTTATCGGTCAGGTTGGAGACACCTCTCTTTCCGAGCTTGCGGATGAGAGTCATCTGCACTTCGGAATTAAAGTAAACGGTGTCAGTGTAAATCCCCTGGACTATATCTCCGAGTCCTCAAAGCAGGCATCCCTCGGGATGACGGAGGTCTAAGGAATGCAGAATTCAGAATTGCGAATGCAGAGTGGTGAATTCGTAATTTAAAAATGTTTTCTCCTAAAACTTGACAAGAAAAGGCGAGTATGATATAATTTTCTTGTCGTCGGGGCTTCGTCCACGAAGCCCCGACTATTTTTATTTTTGAGGTTGTCGAAATGACTAATGTTGCAATACTCGGATTTGGCGTCGTTGGCGGCGGCGTTGCCGATCTTTTAATAAGAAACCGCGACTGCGTTACAAGACTCGGCGGTGATGAGGTGAGGATCAAGTATATACTTGATCTCAGGGACTTCCCTACCTCCCCCCTTGCAAGCCTTGTCGTACACGATTATGAAATAATCCTGTCGGACCCCGAGGTTAACTGCGTTATAGAGGCTATGGGTGGCTCGCATCCCGCATACGAATACACCGTCGCCGCACTTAAGGCGGGCAAGAGCGTTATTACCTCTAATAAAGAGGTGGTTGCGACCTTTGGTGACGAGTTCCTCTCTCTTGCAAGAGAGATGGGCGTATGCTATCGCTTTGAGGCGGCGGTGGGCGGTGGCATTCCCGTTATCTCACCGATGATAAGCTTCGTTTTACAGAACAGGATCACCGAAATTCGCGGTATTCTCAACGGAACGACCAACTACATTCTCACAAATATGTTCGGTCTCGGTGCATCCTTTGACGAGGCTCTTCGCGACGCCCAGGAGCGTGGCTATGCCGAGCGTAATCCCGATGCAGACGTGCTTGGCACAGACGCCTGCCGCAAGATAGCTATACTGACGGCTATTGCGACGGGAAGGCTGCTGCTGACCGATAAAATTCACACCGAGGGCATCACCGCCATCCGCCACAATGACGTCAAGGCGGCAGAGAGCGTTAATATGTGCATCAAGCTGCTTGGCAGATGTATTCTTACCGACGGCGGAATGCAGGTTATGGTTGCTCCCTTTATGATTAAGGACGACTCTATGCTGGCCTCTGTAAGGTCTGTATACAACGCCGTCGAGGTAATTGGCGAGCCTATCGGAAGCATAATGTTCTACGGTCAGGGTGCAGGTGCGGGAGCTACCGCATCGGCAGTTGTTGGCGATCTTATGCAGATTATGAGATCGGGAAGAAGCTATGCCGAGCCCATCTGGGAGAAGACCGAGGCGGGTCTTGTCGACTTTGAAAGCTTTACGTCAAGGAACTATATTGCCCTGTCGGGTGCAGACAACGAGGACATTACGAAGGCCTTCGGCAGAGTTCAAATGCTGTCAAGCGAGGGCGAGGTCGCCTTCATTACCGAAAGCATCAGCGAGGGAGGAGCAGACACCGCAATTCGTTATCTTAGTAGCAGAGGCATTAATCTGCTTTCGAGAATAAGATTATTGTAATATAAAAAAATCCCGACGGTCATTCGGGATTTTTTCTTTTTCTGTCGCGGTGAATATTCACAATATCGGGAGTTCTTTTAATAATTGCGGAGAGCGTCATAATTGACATAATGGTAAGCAAAATGTCGATGACGTATAGAAGGAAATCCGACTTTAAAAAGCCCGAGGCAAAAGCAAAAAGCACAAATACAAAGGGGAATGCCGAGCTGACTCGTGGGAAATAAATATCGGCACACTCCCTGCCGTAAAAATACCAGCAGATGAGAGTGGCGTAGGCGAAGGCCAATATCAGAATGGGGA
>JAZQDF010000032.1:0-4750 GCA_045546635.1 Eubacteriales bacterium | reverse complement strand
CTGGGCTACGAGCGTATATCCACCATCGACGGCAGAGTTACCTTTGCAGGTGACGAAGAGGCCGTCGCCCTGTCAAATATATTCCTTCGCTACGCCGAGCGTGTGTTTATCAAGATCGGCTCCTTTCGTGCGGAGAGCTTTGAGGAGCTGTTCGAGGGTGTAAGACGGCTGAACTGGTCGGACTACATCGGCAAAAACGACGCCTTCCCCGTCAAGGGACACGCCATAAAATCAAAGCTGCACTCCATCCCCGACTGTCAGGCTATTATCAAGAAGGCGGTGGTACGCTCGATGTCGGCGGTCTACGGCATAGACAGGTTTGCCGAGAGTGGCGTGAAATATCAGATAGAGTTCTTTATCCTTAACGATATTGCCACCATTATGATAGATACCTCGGGCATAGCCCTGCACAAAAGGGGATACCGCCGTGAATCGCTGGGGGCTCCTATAAGGGAAACTCTGGCGGCGGCCATCGTAGCAACCTCCCGCCCCCGCGAGAACGTGCTGCTGTGGGATCCGATGTGCGGCAGCGGAACGATCGCCATCGAGGCAGCTATGATGATGAAGAATATCGCTCCCGGAAGAGGTCGTAAATTTGCCGCCGAGGACTTTGCCTTCATCGACAAAAAAGTATGGCAAAACGCACGGGAGGAGGCGTTTGACATAGAGCGTACTACCGATTTTCGTGCATTTGCCTCGGATATTGACACGTCGGCAGTTGCCCTCGCCGAAAAGAACGTTGCCCTGGCGGGTGTGTCTGACGTGGTCAGGGTGTTCCGTCAGGATGCGAGAAAAATCTCCGCCGACGGAAGACGGGGTACGATCGTATGCAACCCACCCTATGGCGAGCGTCTGGGTACGATCCGTGAGGCAGAGCAGCTTTACCGTGAAATAGGTGTGCATTTCCGCTCTCTGTCGCCCTGGCAGGTGTATATTATCACCTCCCACCCCGCCTTCGAAAAATTCTACGGCAAGCGTGCCGATAAGGTTAGAAAGCTGTATAACGGTATGCTTCCCTGCTACCTTTACCAGTATTTCAAGAATACTTAATGCTACTCGTTTTTAAAAAAGAAAAACAAAAAAAGAGCGAAGAAATTCGCTCTTTTTTGCTAATATGACAACTATATTTTACATTTTAATCAATTCCATCCCAGGTTTCGCTATCGGCGAGAGTCGGGAAGAGGGGATCGCGGAGGATACGGCAGGAGGTGCGTGCCATCTCACGCGTGGATACGGTAAAGCCCTCACGATACCAGCTGATCATAGTGTAGACCAGGCCTGCGAAGGCAAACTTGAAGATCCGCTCACGCACGCTATCATCATCGTAGGGCAGAAATTTTGCGATAACGATACGGTCGTTTATAGGATAATTTACCGTTCTTTCAATAAGGTTTCCCATAAGTCCCGAGCGGTCAAGTGCGGCGAGCATATCACGCTTCTCATACCAGAAGCGGAAATACTCCTCCAGCTCGGATACCAGCGAGCGTCTGGTTTCGTGGCTACGGTCAACCGAAAAGCCACCGTACTCCGACATACAGTGATCGATAAGGGCGGCGAGGGCGTCGTCCTTACTGTCAAAATAGCGATAAAAGGCCTTTCTCGGCATATTCATCCGCTCACAAAGCTCGGTAATGGTAATATCCTCGTATCTTTTCTCGGTCAATATCTCAAAAAGGCAGTTCTCAATGCTTCTCTGACGTTTTACCGACTGCTCGGTCTTGCAAAGCTTATACATAAGGCACCTCTCTTTTTAATCTCCATTATTATAAATGCTATTCACAAATTAGTCAACCGATAATTTCTGCCATTTTCTTATATTTTAGTATATTTTTAAATTTTTTACCATATTTTTATTATAAAATTGTTAATATTATACAAATATTCCAATTATTTTTCGTTATATGGTGTCACAAAAGTGGCACTTTTGGGACTTTTCAAATTGTTAATAATTTGTTATAATTGTTATGGCGTAAATAAAATAAATATTTTTTTGGAGGAAACAAAAATGGCAAAAAAACCCGTTCAGCTCGATGCAAACGGCCACCGCAAGTTCGGTATTCGCGACAAGCTCGCTTATGCTGCAGGTGACCTCGGCTGTAACATGAGCTTCTCCCTTAAGGGAACGGTTCAGACCTTCTGGCTTGTTTACATGATGATGGAAACCGGCCTCTTCTCCATCCTTCTCCTCATCGTTCAGGCGTGGGATGCGATCAACGACCCCATCATCGGTTCTCTTATCGACAACGACAAGAGAAAGTATAAGCTCGGTAAGTACAAGACCTACATACTTATCGGTGCTATCGGCCTTCTCGTAGGCGGTGCGGCAGTATTCCTTCCCTTCCCCAAGGCAGGTATCGTGCTCAAGGCTGTTCTCTTCATCCTTGGCTACGTAGTTTGGGATGCAGCCTACACTATGGCAAACGTTCCTTACGGCACTATGCTTAACATCGTTACCGAGGACGATCAGGAAAGAGCTTCTCTCTCCGTATTCAGATCTATCGGCGGTGCTGTTGGCGGTATGCTTCCCGGCGTAATCCTTCCTATGCTTATCTGGAACAAGGTTACCTTTGATCCTGCAAATCCCGGCTGGTTCCTCGACAGAATCGAGATTCCCGAGGGTGCAGAGGAAAAGTTTGCTCTTGAAAACTTCCTTAAGAACCCCCTTACCGGCGAGGCTTACAAGGCAGGCGATCCCGTGCTTAGCCCTCTTACCGGCGGTCAGATCGAGGTTCTCGAGGGTAATATGGTATTCTGGGCAGCACTTATTATGGGTGTCATCGGCTTCGTATTCTTCATCCTTATGATCAGGAATATCACCATCCGCGGCAACGAGTATGCACAGCTTAACGCTGAGGGCGGCGAAAAGGTTAACCTTATCAAGTCTCTCGGTACCTTTATGAAGAACCGTCCCGCAGTTGGTTGTACCATCGCTGCTATGGGTATGTTCCTCGGTATGCAGTCCGCCTCCACCGCGAACACCATTATGTTCGCTACCCACTTCGGCCAGGCTTCTCTCTCAGGTCTTGTAATGATGATAGGCTTCCTTCCTATGTTCATCTTTATGCCCTTCGCGACCAAGCTCGTTAAGAAGTACGGTAAGAAGGAGGTTGCCTCCATCGGTTCTATCGCAGGCCTTATCGGTAGTGCGATCCTTCTCATCTTCCCCCTCTGCCCCAAGGGTGCTCAGCTCATCGTATATATGATCGGTCTTATCTTCTTCGGTCTCGGTATGGGCTTCTATAACTGTGTATCCTGGGCTATGATGGGTGATGCTATCGATTACCAGGAGTGGAAGTTCGGTAAGAGAGAGGAGAGCGTTGTTTACTCTCTTCACTCCTTCTTCAGAAAGCTCGCTCAGGGTGTTGGTCCCGCGGCTGTTATCGCAATTATGGGTACCTCTCTTATCGGCTATGACTCTGCTCTCGGTACCATCGGTCAGTCTGCTGAAACCGCGGCAAACCTTTGCTGGCTCGTTGCAGGTCTCTACACTCTCAGTGCAGTTTGCCAGTTCGTAGGCGTTGCTGTTATCTACAACATCGACAAGAAGACTCTTACTACGATGAAGGCAGATCTTGCAGAGCGTCACGCTGCAGCAGAGGCTGTTGAGAACGCATAAAATAAATAATCCCAACTCAGACGAGTGATTTTCGCGGCGTCCGACAAAATGCACCGTCGGACGTCGCATTTTAAATTTATTTACACATTTTTTTATAATATTTTATTGTTTTATTCTTAGAATTTTGTTATAATATAAGGTGGCAAGATTTGTAAGAAATAATTAAGGAGTAGTTTATGAGAAAGATACTTAAGATTAACGAGGGCTGGCAGTTCGTCAAGGACTGTGCCGATCCCTCAGTAATCAGCGGTGCTGTATCGGTAGACCTTCCTCACACCTGGAACAACGAGGACGGCTATGACGGCGGATTATACTTCCGCGGCAGCTGCGTTTATCACAAGAATATCAACAAGGAGGAGCTTGGCGAGGGTATTCATTACCTTGAGATCCGCGGTGCAAACTCCTCGGCCGACGTTTATCTCGGCGGCCAGCATCTCGCTCATCACGACGGCGGTTATTCCACCTGGAGAGTAAACCTTACTCCCCACCTCAAGGACGGCGACAACGCACTCGCCATCGTGGTTGACAACGCACCTAACGAAACCGTATATCCCCAGATGGCAGACTTTACCTTCTACGGCGGTCTGTACCGTGACGTATATATTGTAAGCGTTGCAGAGAGTCACTTTGACCTTGATTACTTCGGTGCTCCCGGTATCAAGATAACCCCCGAGATCGTTGGCAAGGATGCCAAGGTCGAGGTCGAGGTTTACACCACCGAGCTTAAGGCGGGACAGAAGATCGCGTACACCCTTTACGACAAGGATGAAAAGGAGCTTCAGAAGATCCTATCCGACGAAAAGAAGGTCGTATTTGAGATCAAGGACGTTCACCTCTGGCACGGACGCATCGATCCCTACCTCTACTGCTGTGAGGCAGAGATAGTTGAGGGCGACGAGGTCGTTGACAACGTTTGCTCCCGTTTCGGCTGCCGTACCTTCAGGATCGATCCCGAAAAGGGCTTCTTCCTTAACGGCGTTGAATATCCCCTTCACGGTGTATCCCGTCACCAGGACAGATTCGGCTTCGGTAACGCACTTCTGCCCGAGCATCATAAGGAGGATATGGAATACATCTGGGAGGTTGGCTGCACCACCATCCGTCTTGCACACTATCAGCACGACCAGTATTTCT
>JAZQDF010000031.1:0-3929 GCA_045546635.1 Eubacteriales bacterium | reverse complement strand
ACACAAAGAGGCTGCCTCAAATTTGCATTTGAGACAGCCTCTGTTTATTTTATAAGGCGAGAAATTATTTCCCGTTATTTCCCGATATTTTCTTCGCTGCCTCGGCACGCTCGGCACATATCTGCTTCCAGGAGGGAATAGTTTCAAGAAGGCGAGAGAAGTCCATTAAAACCTTCGGAATATCTATATTCTGCGGACACATCTTTACGCAGTTGCTGCAGTAAATGCAGGCGGTGGGACGCTTATCCTCAGGCAGAAATTCTATTTTCGAAGCACTCATAACACCGGTGGCATATCGAAGATCGTTGTATACCTCAATAAGCATAGGAATATTAAGTCCCATAGGACATCCGTCCACACAGTAGCGGCAGGCGGTACAGGGAACGTTGTTCTTAAGGCTCTCGGCGATAGCGTAAAGCTCGTTAATCTCACCGTCGGTAAGAGGAATATCGGTGGTGAAGGTTCTGATATTATCCTCAAGCTGATCCATCGTGGACATTCCGCTGAGAATAACGCCCATATTTGGAAGAGTCATAAGCCAACGGAAGCACCAGGAGGCAAGACTCTCGTCGGGACGCATTTCTTTAAGTCTTCCCTTCACCGACTCGGGCAGCTTATCCACAAGCTTACCGCCGCGAACGGGCTCCATTACCCAAACGGGTATGTTCCATTCAAGGAGCAACTCGCACTTTTCCTTCGCTCGCTGAAGCGTCCAATCAAGGTAGTTGAGCTGGATCTGGCAGAACTCCATCTTATCACCTGCGGCGTCGAGAAACTCACGAAGATTCTCAGGCAGACCGTGGGTGGAAAAGCCAAGATGCTTTATTCTGCCAAGACGCTTCTGCTCTACAAAATAGTCGATAATGCCCCATCTTTCGTCAAGATAGGTAGCAATAGAGGTCTCGCTCACGTTGTGAAGAAGATAAAAATCGAAATACTCCACTCCGCATTTATTAAGCTGCTCCTCAAATATCACCGAAGGATCATATTCATCAAGCACCTGATGGCCGGGATATTTGGATGCAAGGTAGTAGCTGTCGCGGGGATATTTTGACAGGATCTTGCCCGTAACTATCTCCGAATTGCCACCGTGATAGGGGTATGCGGTGTCAAAATAGTTTATGCCCGCCTCGATAGCACGGTCTATCATCCTCTCTGCCTCGGCATAGTTGATGCTGGCATCCGAGCCGAGAGTGGGCAGACGCATAGCACCGAAGCCGAGAAGCGAAAGCCTTTTACCCTGAAAATCTACGTATTTCATATTTTTACTCCTTTGTGTATTTAAGTATATTATAATGCATAAATAATCATATGTCAAGCAAAAAAATGCCGCATCCGAGGATGCGGCATATAAATTTTCTTTATTAAAGCGAAGCAGAGCTATATCAGTACATTCCGCCCATATCGGGAGCGGCGGGTACTGCGGGAGCAGGCTCCTTCTTCTCGGACACTACTGCCTCGGTGGTGAGAACGGTGGATGCGATGGAAGCGGCGTTCTGAAGAGCACATCTGGTGACCTTCGCAGGATCAACGATACCGCACTCAAGCATATCGCAGTATACCTCTCTGTAGGCGTCGAAGCCGTAGCCGACCTTACCGCTCTCACGAACCTTAGCAACCACGACGGAGCCGTCAATGCCCGCGTTGTCTGCAATCTGTCGCATAGGATAAGCAAGTGCCTTGGCAACCATTCTTGCACCCGTTTCCTCATCGCCCTCAAGGGTCTCGAAGGTCTTCTCAACCGCACCGATAACGTTTACGAGAGCAGCTCCGCCTCCTGCAACGATGCCCTCCTCAACCGCTGCCTTAGTAGCGTTAAGAGCATCCTCAATACGAAGCTTCTTCTCCTTCATCTCGACCTCAGTAGCCGCACCGACCTTGATAACGGCAACGCCGCCTGCCAGCTTGGCAAGTCTCTCGGTAAGCTTCTCCTTATCGAACTCGGAGGTAGTGTTTTCAAGAGCGATCTTTATCTGGCTGACTCTGTCTGTGATGGCAAGCTTGTCGCCGTAGCCACCGACGATGATGGTATTTTCCTTAGATACCTTAACCTGTCTTGCACGGCCAAGCTGACCGAGGGTGGTATCCTTAAGGTCAAGACCGAGCTCGCTGGTAATAACCTCGCCGCCCGTAAGGGTTGCGATATCTATAAGCATCTCCTTACGTCTGTCGCCAAAGCCGGGTGCCTTTACACCCACAACGGTGAAGGTACCGCGAAGCTTGTTAAGAACAAGGGTGGTAAGAGCCTCGCCCTCAATATCCTCGGCAACGATAAGCAGCTTCTTGCCCGACTGAACGATCTGCTCAAGAAGGGGGAGAAGGTCCTGGATATTAGAGATCTTTTTATCGGTCACGAGAATAAGGCAATCGTCAAGGATTGCCTCCATCTTATCAGTATCGGTCGCGAAATAGGGCGAGAGATAGCCGCGGTCAAACTGCATACCCTCCACGACCTCGCTGTAGGTCTCGGCACTTCTCGACTCCTCAACGGTAATAACGCCGTCGCTGGTCACCTTCTCCATCGCGTCGGCAATAAGCTGGCCGATGGTATCGTCTGAGGCGGAAATCGCACCTACTCTTGCAATATCGGCAGAGCCGGAAACCGTCTTTGACTGCTTCTTCAGCTCGGAAACCGCCGCGTCAACCGCTTTGAAGATACCCTTACGGAGAATCATAGGATTCGCACCCGCAGTAACGTTCTTCATACCCTCGTGAATGGGGGCCTGGGCAAGCAGGGTTGCCGTAGTGGTACCGTCGCCTGCCGCGTCATTGGTCTTTGTAGCAACCTCACGAACAAGGCTGGCACCCATATTTTCTGCCGCGTCCTCAAGCTCGATCTCCTTAGCTATGGTGACGCCGTCGTTTGTGATAAGAGGTGCACCGAATTTCTTCTCCAGCACCACGTTTCTGCCCTTAGGGCCAAGTGTGATTTTAACGGTATCGGCAAGCTTATCAACACCGCGAAGAAGTGCGGAGCGAGCCTCCATACCGTAAAGAATTTCTTTAGACATTATTTTCTTCCTTTCTGACTTACTCTACAATAGCGAGAATATCCGACTGGCTTACGATGATATACTCCTCACCGTCAAGCTTTATTTCGGTGCCGCTGTACTTTCCGACGATAACCTTGTCGCCGACCTTTACGGTCATCTTAACCTCGTGGTCTCCAACAAGTCCCCCGGGTCCGACTGCAACGACCTCGGACATCTGGGGCTTTTCCTTAGCACTGCCTGCAAGAAGAATACCGCTCTTGGTGGTCTCCTCTGCCTCGGCAGCCTTTAATACAACCTTATCAAATAAAGGCTTAATAGTCATTTTATTTCTCCATTCTGCCGCCAAGCATCAACGTAAAGGCGTGATGACGCATAGCGACTCTTTTAATATTGTCGTTTAAATAAGCATTGCTCTTGAAAGCAAGCTGAATTTTTAGATAGTAATGATTTTTGCGTCGTTGCCGTACGACAGAGTCATACGGTGCTTTAGCACTCGCATCACAAGAGTGCTAACAGTTACAGCATATATTTTATACTATACATTATAAAATGTCAATAGTTTTCTCGGTTTTTAACAAATTATTTATTTTTTACCTTCAGGAAAGCTCGCGGCGGAGGATCTCCATTATTTTTTTCTCCTCGCGTGAGACCTTTACCTGTGTGAGACCGAGGATCTTGGCCGTTTCAGTCTGAGACAGATCACGAAAATAGCGTAGAATTATCAACCGACGATGGTCCTCAGACAGCTTTTCAATGGCCATACGGAGAGCGAAGCGGTCAAACTGACGCATCTCAGCATCCTCGTCACAGATAACGCTGCCCAGCGTGGTGCCGTCATCGTCATCATACACCGTCTCGTCAAGCGAGCGTACGGGAGAGGAGGCAAAGAGAGCGGAGGAGGCGGCCTGTGGCGATACGAAGTCGGATGTAGCCATG
>JAZQDF010000030.1:0-1902 GCA_045546635.1 Eubacteriales bacterium | reverse complement strand
CACCACCTCCGGCGGTGGAACCCTCTACGCCTTCGAGCGTAACGTAAGCTTTGACCGTGAGGGCACGGGCGAGGTAGAGATAAACGTAAAATTAGAGCGTACCTCGGATGCCAATAGCTTTATTTACGGCTTCTACAACGGATTAAATATCTCGAGCAGAGAAAACGTTACGGTAAACGTTGACATTGCGGGCTCGGAGAATGATACGGTTATTGGCTTCGATAATTTATACGTTGAGAATTCCGCTCCCAAAATTTCCGTAAGCGTGGATAATAAAGGCGGCTATTTCAAGCTTCGCAAGGCTGTAAGATCGATAACCTCACTCTCGCTTACCGAGGGCGGTCGCGTTGAGGCAAACGGCCTTGTTGGAATGAGCTCTATTGGTGGAGACACAAACGCGAATACCGTTACCACCACTCCCCAGAGTAATAACTATATCTGGATGGAATACGATACCAGCACGATGTATTCGGGCGACTATTTGCTTTGCACTCTTGACGGCGATATTTGCGAGGAGACCGTATTTGAGTACAGCGACACCCCCGCCGAGCTTAAGTGGGTTGGCGACGGTCTTATTTCCATCCCCGAGGGAAAAGTTGACGATAACTTTTCGGTAAATCTCCTTGCGGCTATCCGTGGCTTAAGCGGCTATGACGCCTACTATCTTAGGTGCAATGTAATTGAGGGACAGCTTCCCGCGGGGCTCAGCATAGCATATAACGGCGGCCTTCTTAACGGTCAGCTCAGCTCCCCCTGTGAAGCAGGCAGCGTCAGAATTCGCCTGACTGATCAAAACAAGACACCCTATGATTATAGCGACGACAGAACGGTTGAATTTACTCTTAATTATGGTGCGATTGCCGACAGGGACAGATTTCTTACCGTTGGCACAAGCGATCCCGTAGAGATGAAGGCCGACGGCTCTGGTGCGGGCTGGAGCTACGACGGTGAAACCAAGACGCTCACCCTTAACGGCTATAACGGTGCACCCATCCTTACCGAGGGCGTGCTTAATATTCATCTTAAGGGTAACAATACGATAACTCTTACCGATGATAAGACCGTAGGTCTTGAATCCACCTATTCATCAGGCGAGATCAATCTTTCGGCCGATGCGGGCGGTACCCTTAATATCAAAACTCCCGATAATTATTCCAGGTCCTTTACGGGTATTAACGCGGCAATGTACGTATCGGGCGGCAGTGTAAATATGAGCCTTGCCTCCGATTTTAAGGAGGATTGGAACTTCGTCGGTATTGCACAGCAGGGCTACCTCGCTTTTCTTGGCGATGCGGAAAAGAGCTGGAGCGTTAGCTTAAGAAATAACAATACAAGCGATAATAAGGTAAGGCTTTTCGGTAACTATAACAACAGCGTTCGCATCGAGGAATGTGAAAACGTAGAGATGAACGTTGATATAAGAGGCGGTGAGAATACCGAGATCCACGGCATTTACTCTCTTAACGTTTATAATACTGCTCCCCGTATCACCGTTTATGCCGATAATCAGGGCGGAGCTCGTGACTGTATGGCAATAGACGGCATTCCCGTTCTCGTTTTGACCGAGGGCGGCAGGCTTGACGTTACCGGCAACGTGTATACGGGCTATCTTGCATCGCAGCAGAGCCCCAATACCGTAACCACCACTCCCGCAAATAACGGATATTATTGGAAGGATCTTGACGATCATTCATACTATGAGGATCTCTGGATGGCAGACCTTGATGGCAACCTGCTCGACCGCGTGGTATTTGAATATTCTGCCGAGCCCGCTCCGCTTGAGTGGGTTGGAGGTGCTCACTTTGACATTCCTGCAGGTGCGGTCGGCGATTACGTTGGCTTTAACCTCTGGGCAGGCCTTCGCGGTGCAAGCTCCAAGTCGGATCGTAGCCATGTCGTTCT
>JAZQDF010000029.1:0-4953 GCA_045546635.1 Eubacteriales bacterium | reverse complement strand
GATCCCTGTTATGTTTTAATTGTGTACGAACTAGACCGAAGAGGATCTTGGTGAATACATTCATTTCTACAATTACGAACGAATTCAGCTATTTTGCTATCAATTATTGTGTAATATGTCGGGTTCTTAATTTGTTTACATTATTTACAAATAAAAAAAGAGAGAATACTATTGAAAGTCGAAAAAATTTATATTATAATAAAGATAAATAACGAAGGGAGATCATTATGGCACTACACGTTCTTGACGAGGCCAACAGATGCCTGCAATGTAAAAATCCGCAATGTGTTAAGGGATGTCCCATCAGCACACCTATTCCCGAGATAATCCGACTGCTGAAGGAAAGCAAGCTTGACGAGGCGGGACGGATGCTGTTTGAGAACAACCCGCTTACCACCGTATGCAGTCTTATCTGCAACCACGAGAAGCAATGCGAAGGTCACTGTGTTCTCGGAAGAAAGGGTGTGGCGGTGCAATTCTCCACCATTGAGCAATATATCTCCCGTGCATACGCCCCCAAGATGGTAAAGGGCCCCCGCCCCTGGAACGGTATGAGGGTAGCCATCGTCGGCTCGGGCCCTGCGGGATTGACTATCGCCATCATTCTGGCAAGATACGGCTATCAGGTAACTATATTTGAAAATCAGAGTGAGATCGGCGGAGTGCTTCGCTACGGTATTCCCGATTTCCGTCTGCCGAAGACAATTCTTGACGATATTCAGTACCGTCACATAGAGATGAAGGGCATCAAGATAAGGCCCAACACCCACATCGGCGGCTCTATCGGTATCGAGGATCTGTTCAGGGACGGATACAAGGCAATATTCATCGGTACGGGCGTATGGAAGCCCAACGCCCTGCACATCAAGGGCGAGACCCTCGGTCACGTGCATTTCGGGATAAATTACCTTAACAGCCCCGATTCCTACCGCCTCGGCCAGCGGGTGATCGTTATCGGTGCGGGCAACGCGGCAATGGACGTGGCGAGAACAGCCCTGCGTCACGAGGTCGAGTACCTTACCTGCTTCTCCATCACCAAGAAGGTGGCGGCGAGTCAGTATGAATTTGACTACGCGAGGCTTGAGGGCGTTGATTTTGAATACAACAAGCGTCCCGTTGAGATCGTCGACGAGGGAGTTATCTTCCGCGACGTTATTGAGAATGAGGACGGCAGCCTTACCGACGTACCGGACTCGGATAAGCTGTACCCCGCGGACAGCGTGATCATCTCCATCAGCCAGGGCCCGCAGAATGCCATCGTAAATTCCACGACCGGCCTGGTCGCCGACAAGAAGGGCCTGCTCGTAGCAGACGAGTTTGGCAACACCTCACGCCCCGGAATATTCTCCAGCGGCGATGCGGTACACGGGCCGAGAACGGTGGTCGAGGCGGTGGCACACAGCAAGGTCGTCGCCGAGACGATGCACAAATATATGCAGTCACTTGAAAATTAAATATTATAATTAATCGAAAGGAGCGTATACCCATGAAGTTAAAAGCAAAGACTCTCGTTATCATTTCCCTGCTGATATGTCTTGTCAGCTCCATTGGCTCGTCCCTTTTCCAGACTAATTTCGGCAAGGTCGAATACCACGATATGACCTTCGTCACAGAGAGCGGACATGAGCTTGACGCCCTGCTGTTAGTACCAAAGACTGCAACTGCACAGAACAAGGCACCTGCCATCGTCGTCAGCCACGGCTGGTACAACAACCGCGAGATGCAGGACTTAAACTACGTTGAATATGCAAGGCGTGGCTTCGTCGTTCTCGCCATCAGTATGTACGGACACGGTGACTCGGAGATCATCGAATCGGGCAGCTGGTGGGATGACGAAAACAATGCTAACGGTCTTTACGACGGTGTAAAGTACCTGGCTTCTCTGCCCTTCGTTGATTCCACCCGCATCGGCGTAACAGGTCACTCTAACGGTGCACTTGCCTGCCGCGAGGCAGTTCTGCAGGACGAGGAGGGGCTTATTGCGGCGGCTCTGCTGGTTTCAAACGACGCCGTATATTATGACGAAAACGGCGATTTCTACAATCAATTCGGCTCAAGAGATGCGGCAATAGTTGCCTGTCAGTACGACGAGTTCTTCCACCGCGTTGACGGCAATCCGCCGAGAGAATACATAAATCAGGTGACGGCACAGTCCTTCCTGCACTTCGGTGCCGATCCCGCGGGACTTGATGCCCGCGAGGCAGGAGTCTTCTACGAGCAGGAGGTTGGGGGCGAGAGTGCCATCCGTGCCATCTACAATCCCGCCATCACTCATCCCTGGGCACATTTCTCCACCATCGTAGTACGCTTCAGCGTAGATTTCTTTGATCGGGCACTTGATGCACCTAACGATCTGAAGCATTCAAACCAGATCTGGCAGCTTAAGGCCCTGTTCAACGCAATCGGCGTTGTCGGATTCTTTATGTTCGTTATCTTCGCGACGATTGCCCTGCTGGATATTCCTTATTTCTCGGTTCTTAAAGCAGAGGGCGAGGTTCTTCCCTGGCCCGCTATGGAGGAGAAGGCGAGAAAACGCTACTGGCGTGTGAATATCTGGGGCTCGGTAGCCAGCGTGCCCTTCTACTTTATCGGCTTTATCATAGGCTTCCTTCTGTCGGGCTTCATCGGAATATGGAATCAGGGTGCATCGCTTGCCATCGGTGCCTGGTCTGCCCTGTGCGGACTGTTCACCCTTCTGTCCCTTCGCGGCAGTAACAAGAAATTCCCCATCGATCCCGAGGAGCGTGGCGTTCGCATCGGCAAGGAAAAGCTTATCCGCACTATAGTGCTGTCGCTGACGGTGGTTATACTGGCCTTCTCGCTGGTATTTATCTCGGATTACCTCTTCCTTACCGACTACAGACTCTGGTGCTTTGCCACCATAAGAGCCTTTGATGCGAAGCATCTTCTGAAGATACTCTGCTTCCTGCCCTTCTGGTTATTCTACTACATCGTAAGCTCTGTTGCAGGAAACTGCTATAACTACACCAAGGATGGCAAGAGGGCCCACTCGGGTGTTATATGGCAGATGTTCTTTATGTTCATCGGCCCGCAGTTTATGATAATGGCACAGTATATCAAGTTCTTTATCACCGGCAAGATGTTCCTCGATCCCATAACCGGAATTATGGGCATCTGGCTGTTCCCGATCGTACTGATCCTGCCGCTGTCGGCTCTGATCAGCCACCTGATCTACCGCAAGACGAAGAACCCCTACATCGGCGGTATCATTATGGGCGTTATCGCCTGCATACTCACCGTTACCAACACGCTTACGGGCTGATAAGCAGCTGTCGCCTGCCGCTGTCACGATTAATCGGAGCTTTATTTGCCAAGGCAGATTAAAGAGCTGAATTTTCAACAATAATTTATTTTGAGTTAAGGTATTTTTTACATTTTTTTGTTGATTTTGTCAACATTTGGAGGTATAATATACCCGTAAAGTAAATTTTTAGTTTTTTTTGGAGGTTCAGCTGTGGACAGCTCTGCTGCTTGTGACAAATACAAAAAGAAAATAATCACCATACCGAATATTCTGTCAATGGTGAGAATATGCCTGATCCCTGTTATCGTGTGGCTGTTTCTCGGCAAGGAGAACTATCTGCTGACGGGTATTTTCGTGCTTATCTCCGGTCTTACCGACGTGGTTGACGGTATGATAGCAAGACGGTTCAATATGATCAGCGACGTCGGTAAGGTGCTTGATCCCATCGCGGACAAGGCTACCCAGGCGGTGGTTATTATTCTCCTCGCCATTCGCTTCCCTCTTATGCTGATTCCCCTTGCTATCGGCATCGTCAAGGAGATTTTTATGGCGATAAGCGGATATATGATAGTAAAAAAATGCGACGTGGTTCTCGGTGCCAACTGGCACGGCAAGCTAGCCACGGTGGTGCTTACCGCTACTATGGCGTTGCACCTTGTCTGGTATAACATAGATCCAACCGTATCACTTATAATGATCCTGCTCAGTGCGGCGTTCATCGCCCTGTCGCTGACGCTTTACGCGATAAGGAATTTCGGCTATTTGCTTGGAAAAACCAAGGCAGAATAGAAAAAGAAAGAGACACCGCACCATCGGTGTCTCTTTTGATAAGAAAAAAGGATTATTTTAAAAAATCGGTTGACAAACCGTCTAAAGTATTGTATAATACTGGTGACGGAAGCGTAGCTCAGTTGGTCAGAGTACCTGCTTGACATGCAGGGGGTCAGTGGTTCGAGCCCACCCGTTTCCACCAAATACAAAAAAGGACGCCCTTGCGGTGTCCTTTTTTGTATTTGATGGGAGCCGTGGCTCGACCACCTCACGCACCCCTGTGCGTGAATGTGGTTCGCATACCAAACCAAGCCGTCGGAAAGCTTGCTTTTCAGCGGCCGGTGCAGGTATATTGACACATAGTGTCAAAACCCACCCGTTTCACCGCCCTTGCGGTGTCCTTTTTTTGTATTTGATGGGAGCCGTGGCTCGACCACCTCACGCACTCCTGTGCGTGAATGTGGTATTGCTGATGCGGTATGCGTCATTATAATCCACAGGTTTTTCTTCCGTAAACGATAAAAAAACAATATTGCTTTTTAGTCTTATATATGATATAATTAATTTATCAACAATTTTGGCAGGTGGATTATGGACCGAAGATTTGATATTTTTATTTCCTTCAAGGCGACGGATAACGGCGAGGTGACGAGAGATTCGCAGGTGGCGAATGATCTCTACCGTCTGCTGACGCAGAGTGGCTACCGCGTGTTCTTCAGCTCACAGACGCTGCTGGAGGGCAAAAGCTCGGATTTCTCAAGCGAGATCGACTCTGCCCTTGACGAAGCGAGGCTGCTTATCGTCGTTTCCACCAAGGTGGAATACATAAATTCGGGCTGGGTAAGGCACGAATGGAACACCTTTAACGCGGATATAAGTCGGATCGTAGCCATGTCGTTCTGTGAGCCAAGGAGTTG
>JAZQDF010000028.1:0-1870 GCA_045546635.1 Eubacteriales bacterium | reverse complement strand
CCTCAAGACTTGCCTTAAGCCGCAGGCTCTCGCGGTTGGTAAGCTTCTCAAAGTCGGCGTTGTCGGGGGCGTTTACCGCATCCTCGTCGTTGTACCAGCCCCGCGTTCCCGCGATGATAAAGCTATCGCACTCGTGGGCGTTGTTAAAGAGGAAGGAAATGCTACTTATTCCGCATTTTTCGAAGAAGGCCTGATGCTTTCGCATCGTGGTCCACCAGAAATCGTGGTTGCCCTTGCCAAGTATCTTCCTGCCGGGCAGGGAGTCGAGAAATCTGAGATCGCTCTCCGCCTCCTCAAGCGACAGAGCCCAGGAGATGTCTCCCGGTATGACCACGGTGTCTTCATCGGTTATCAGCCGCCGCCAGTTGTTTTCAATTCTCGTCATATAGTCTGCCCAGCTTTTTCCAAAGACTTCCATAGATTTGTTAGTCTTGTCAAAGGTAGACAGATGCAGGTCAGCTATGGTATAAAGTGACATCCGATGATCCTTTCCCGACGTTGGCCGTAATGTATAAATTCTTCCATTCTGTAAATAATAACTCTGCCGCAGAGTGCGGAAGAAAGAAGGATAATAAAATGGAAGACAAGAAGCTTTATAACGAATGCAAGTGTGACGCCTCGAAGCATATCAAGGGCATCAAGTGTGACGTAAAAAATTGCGTATACCACGCAGATCATAACAGCTGCTACGCAGGTACGATCTCGGTAGGTCCCAGAGAGGCCGATTGCTCGGCTCACACAAACTGTGCTACCTTCAAGCCCCGCGAGTGCTAAGGCCTTAAAGGTTATTTATCGGTAGCAAAGCTGAATACCGCTTCGGCAAGGCTGTGCTTGTCCCTGCCGTAAACCTCGGTGTGTACAGGCTCTCTTGCCAGGGCGTCTGACAGCGGCTTCGGAAGCTCGGTGCCGGTCAGCCTCTGCAGTAATGCGGGTGCGTCGAGATCGTTATCGGGCTTTTCTCCCGTGATGGAAAGAAGCACGTCGCTAGCGAACTTGTACGCCGATGCTGTGGATACCACCAGCATAGCCCTCTTCGCCTCGGACTCACTCATATATCTCTTTGCCGCAGAGACGGCGACTGCTGTATGGGTGTCGATGAGGCGATTTTCATTTTCGTAAACCGCCTTTACGGTTTTTCTGCAGCCGTCCTCGTCGGTATAATAGCCAACGAAGCTCTCTCTGACAAGCGAAAGCTCCTCGGCACTCAGAGTATATCTTCCCGACGTCGCGAGCTCTGCCATAAGAGAGGCACACCTGTCACAGCCGAACAGCAGGTAGAGAAGCCTCTCGAGATTCGAGGAAATAAGTATATCCATCGAGGGTGACATCGTGGGGTAGAATTCTCTGTTTCTGTCGTAAACTCCCTCATTTATAAAGTCGGTCAGCACGTTGTTTCTGTTTGATGCACAGACCAGCTTGCCGACGGGCAGTCCCATACGCTTTGCAATATAGCAGGCAAAAATGTTGCCGAAATTACCCGTAGGCACGCATACGTCGATAGATTCGCCAAGGGTGATGGCACCCGACCGGTACATATCGCAATATGCCGAAATATAGTAGACTATCTGGGGAACGAGCCTGCCCCAGTTAATAGAATTCGCACTTGAGAGGAATACGCCCGCCTCGTCAAGACCGTCCGCGATGGCGGGGTCGGAGAATATGGCCTTAACGCCGTTCTGGGCATCGTCAAAGTTGCCGCGGATGCCCGCTACGCTGACGTTTTCGCCATCCTGCGTCTGCATCTGCCTCTTCTGTACACGGCTGACACCGTCGATGGGGTAGAATACCTGTATTTTCGTGCCGCGTACGTTCTTGTAGCCCTCAAGGGCCGCCTTACCCGTATCGCCCGAGGTGGCAACCAGGATAAGTG
>JAZQDF010000027.1:0-2192 GCA_045546635.1 Eubacteriales bacterium | reverse complement strand
AGTGCGGCAATTCTCTCCATATTCGCCTCATACTCGGCACGGAGAGTAATAAGCTCCTCGCCCTCCTTGGTCTGCTGACCTTCGATGCTGTCGCGATCCGCCTTAAGCTTTTCTATAATGTCATTGTTTGCATCGTATTTTGCATTTGCATTATCAAGAGCAGCAAACTGCGAGCGTGAGAGTGTGAGAAGAAGCTCCTTCTCCTGCTCCGCATCGCGAAGCTTGTCTCGTGTTTCGGAAATCTCTTTATCAATTGCCGCAAGCTTCTTTTCGGCAGTTGCAATCGTCTTATCAAGTGCCTCTGCCTCGCTTCTCAGCTCGGAAATAGTGCTGAGTCTTGAAAGAATACCGCTATCACGCTTTGCACTACCGCCTGTAAATGCACCGCCCGCATTGATAACCTGACCGTCAAGGGTAACTATTTTCACCTTATATCGAAGCTGCTTTGCCGCCCTTGCCGCATTGTCGATGTTATCGAATACAAGCGTCCTGAGAAGAAGCCACTCGATAACCGAACGGTATTCAGACTCAGAATTAACAAGTCTGTCGGCACGTCCAACATAGCCTGTCATTCCCTGTGCGGCACGGATCTCGTCGGTCTCGCTTGCCGATCTGATAGCACTGATAGGATAGAAGGTTGCTCTGCCGGCATTTGCCGATTTAAGAGCACCGATGGCCGCCTTCGCAGTTTCCTCATTGTCTACAACAATGTTCTGCAGGCTGGCACCAAGTGCGGTTTCTATAGCTGTAATATATTGCTTTTCAATGTTAATAAGTGAGGACAGCGGGCCGTGGATTCTGCCCTCGGTATGAAGTCTGCCGCCACGGTATTCCTTCATAACGAACTTAACGCTCTCCGCATAGCCCTCAAAATGATCGTTCATACTTTGAAGAACGTCGGCACGCTGAATAAGTGATGCACGGCGAAGCTTCGCATCGTTAAGAGAGGCGTATGCACGGTCGCGATCAATAGAAAGCTCGGCTATCCTCTTCTCGCTCTCTCCGATGATCTCATCCTTCTCGGCAATGCTCTTCTTGAAGCCCGATGCAGCCTTCTCGCATCTCTCGGCCTCGGCCTTAAGAACCAGAGCCTCCTCCTCGTACCTTGCGATCTCACGCTCGATATCCTGGGATTTTGAGCCACCGCTCTCACGAGAGCTTTCAAGCACGCTGATCCTTACGTTAAGAGACGTAGCGTTGCCCTCCTCGACGGTAAGCTCGTCAAGAGCCTCCTCAAGCTGACGGCGTGCTTCGTTGATCTCACGAAGAAGTCGCTGCTCCTCGGCAAGAAGCTCAAGCCTGTCATCCATAACAGATTTATATTCTGCCTCAATTTTTGCCTTCTTTTCGAGATATTCTGACCTACTGCTCTCAAGAGTCATACGGCTGGAATCTATCTCGCCGATTCTCACGCGGCAGTTCGCAATCAGCTCTGCCGAATGAGAATAGTTTGTCTCGGCAACCTGAAGGGAGTTGTCAAGCTGATGAAGCTTGTCTGTGGTCTCGCGGATCTTGTCAAGAAGCTGCTCGGACGCCGCCTTGGACTGCTGTGCCTTCTCATAGAGATTCTCGTTCTGCATCTCAAGATCAGCGATAACCTGATCGATTATTTCAAGATCGTGCTTCGACAGGCGAAGTGCCTTGTCGGCCTCCTCAATATCCTCGCGGATCTGTTTTGTATCATATAACCAAAGAGAAACGTCACAACGCTTTTTCTCTTCATAAAGAGCAAGTCCCTTGCGTGCCTTCTCCGCCTCCTTTTCAAGAGGGCCGACACGCATCTCAAGCTCGGTAAGAATATCTCTTACACGGTCAAGGTTGTCCTGTGCACCCTTAAGCTTACGCTCGGACTCTTCCTTTCTGTGACGGAACTTTGATATACCCGCCGCCTCCTCGAAGATGTTACGACGCTCATCGCTCTTCTTCGATATGATCTCGGCGATCTTACCCTGACCGATTATAGAATAACCCTCACGGCCGACACCGGTATTCATAAACAGCTCGTAGATGTCACGCAGACGCCTGGGCTGACGGTTGATAAGATACTCACTCTCGCCCGAACGGTAGTAGCGTCTGGTAACGACTACCTCGTCAAATTCTGAATCAAGACGGTGCTCGGGATCCGAGTTGTCGAAGGTTACCGATACCTCGGCAAAACCCATAGGACGGCGATCGTCTGTACCTCCGAAGAT
>JAZQDF010000026.1:0-6066 GCA_045546635.1 Eubacteriales bacterium | reverse complement strand
CAATCATCGCATTTGACAGGTCAAACGCAAATATGGGCTAAGCCCAAACCCAAATACGTGTACCCCAAAAGCTCATACTTCGCTTCGGGGAACCCCTATACAAACAGAAAGAGCAAACACGCAAGACGAAAAATCTTGTATGTCTGCTCTTTTTTTCTGTTAGTGATGTTTTTGCTGACGCAAAAGTGATGTTATGCTACGCATAATGATGTTGCTCGCAAATGCTCGCAGTGATGTGATGTTTGCCCACTGTGCCGAAGGCACAACATCATTCACGCAGTGAACATCACTGCCGAAGGCAACATCACTTGCCCTGGGGGGCAAACATCGTTTAGCGTGAATACTCCGTTAAGAGTATCACGCTAACGCCGCGGTTTTTATATTAATATATCCAGTTAAGCGGAATAAGGAAGGTGTACGGTGCTGTGAAAATAGCAAAGCTGAGTGCCATTCGTAGTCTCGCCCCTTTGTCAACATCCGAGAAGCTGAAGCGGTAGTTAAATAAAAATATCATAACCGCTGATACCAGCATTGCGGGGAGGGTAATTATAAGCTCGTCACCGCGGAAGAAATCCTCGAAAATATATAGCGATCCGAGCAGTATTCCCGCACCGATCAGATCGGCAATAAAGCCGAATATCCATACCCTCAGGATATGCTTTTTATATATTCCCTTTTCAAGGATACCGATTTTCTTCGCCGTAATTAACAGCACCAGGCTGTCAACGATAAAGTTTGCGGGCAGCACCGCAATCCACGCCGTAGGTATTATCAGCAGCATCCAGATAGGGAACAGCACGTTATACAGGCGTATCTCTTTTTTGCTTTTCATAATACTCCCCTCAAATATCCTCGCTCTGTCTTTCGGTGGATTTTTCTACCGCAAAGCCCTCGGGATATCTCTTCTTAAGCTTTTCAATATTTGCAACCAAAATATCCTCCAGCGGTATATCCAGGGCAAATGCACATTCCGCAAGGTACCAGGCAATGTCACCAAGCTCCTTTTTAAGATGCTCGCGGTCAAGCTCGTGTCCCTGTGCCAGCCATTTCTTCACTATGTCAATTGCCTCCCCCGACTCGCCGCACAGCCCCATTACGCTGTTGATCAGCACGTCCTTTTTGTCAAGCTCGGGGTTAAGCGTGGTCATCGCCAGACTCTGATACTCGTTTATAGTCATACTATTATCTCCTTATGCCTTTCTGAATGAAATAATTACAGCTTTTTGAACTCGCAAAGGGCAAGATACTCCCGATAATACAGACCGTATCTCATCTCATCCCTGTCCTTGAAGGCTTCAAAGCCTGCAAATATATTAAACGCCTCTTCAAAATCCACCCACCTGGGCTCAAGTCCGTGCTTTTTCTCGGATTCGGTAAGCGACCTTTCGCACTCACCAATATAACCGCAGAGGAAATAATGACTTTTGAAATAATATTCGTGATAGTATTCCTCAAGCGTCAGTAAGTGGGTATGGGGATCAACGACTATTCCCGCCTCCTCGCCAAGCTCTCTTTTGCAGCACTCCTTAAGACTCTCGCCATCCTCAATGCCGCCACCGGGGATCATATATTGGTCAATGTTTTTCTGATAGCTCAGAAGGATTTTGCCGCCGCGGATAAGTATACCGCGGCATCCCTCAACGGTTTTCGTATATTCTTTTTCTCGGTTGTCACCGAATATCTCAATCCTTTTCATCGACTTTACCCATAAAAGTGTCAAGTATAGTTAGCAAATCGGCATTATCCTGGTATGAAAAGTCATTTGCATCCACCCGTATACCCTCGCTAAATATCTTAACACGCCTTCCTTCGATTATGTATTTTTCAAGGCTCTCATATCCGTCAAAGCCGGATATGTGGGCGGGATGGCGTGCCTCGTTCTCGATCCTGTTAACGAATCGTTGGTAGATTACATCCATATCCGCCTGTAAAACAAGCGTCAGCGTCCGATAGCCGTATTCAAGGGCGATTTTGTGAATCCTTTTCAGCTCGTCCTCCTTGAAATTCGCCTCAAGTATTATATCTCCCGATATCTCTGCCGCCCGGTGAAAGCTATCGATCATAATATCCACCGCCGCAAGCGACAGCCGCTTGTTTTCCTCTCTCGTGGAAAATCCCAGCCGATCGCACAGCACCTCTTTGATTTTATCCTTATACAGCACGGGGACGGCGTATCTTTTTGATAAAATACCTGCGAATCTTGATTTTCCCGTAGCAAGATCGCCCGTTATCAACAGCAGTTTTCTCATTTTCCGTCCTCCCTTTTTTCTTCATTATAACATATCTTTTCTAAAAAGTAAAGAGGCTCGAAAACCGAGCCTCTTTTTTTTAGTCCTTTGAAATAACCTTCCTCTGCCAGCTTCTCTTATGGCACTCGGGGCATTTCATATATCTTGTTCTGCCGTAGTGCATCGCCATAAATACGCTGCTGTATGCGGGAATATGCTTGTGACCGCACTTTCTGCATACGTAGTAGCCCGCGGTCTGCTCTATTTTAATCATAGAGGGCATTGCTGCAATAAGGGGTACAAGACCAACCAGTATCAGTGTTATCCTGAGCCACTCCTCCATCTCAACATAAGCGGCAATGATGCAAAGCACCAGCATAATGGATATACAGATGAATCCTGTAACCGTCTCAATACGAAGAAGCATTCTGTCCGCCTCTTCCTTCTTTTTTGCCATTTTAATAAGATTATCCTCAAGCTTTTTGTTGTAGCTTTCCATTTTTACTACCTCCCCACAAAGTAAATCGTTTACCGTAATTTTCAGTATCTCGCACAGCTCGAGCATCAGGGACGAGTCGGGCAGCGATCTGCCGTTTTCCCACTTTGATACCGCTCGGTCTGTGATTCCTAATTTCTCTGCCAGCTGCATCTGTGTCAGTCCTTGTTTTTTTCTGCAGTCGGCAATGAATTTTCCAATTTTGATCTGATCCAATTTGTTCACCTCTCTTCCTGACGTCTTTATTTTACCGAAAAAACGCCCCGAAGTCTACACACCCTCGGTTGAATGGGGAGACATCAACCAACGGTAGAGTTGTTTTCAGCGTATTTTATCTAAAATTTCCTTCGCACGCAGGAGTATGGGAAGCTCTCGCTGTCTTATCAGCCGCCCGAGTCTTGAATTGTTATTTTCCTCGTATTCAGAGATAGCCTCCTCATAGCTTATCTTCAGGGTGGAAAGCTTCCATCTGCTTGCCTCATCCTCGGTAAGATGTTTCTCACCGAAGGATATTACGCGACATAAATAGTAGTTGTTTATATTATGCCTGTGTATCAGATTATAGTAGTCGCTTACGACACCTATTTTGCAGATGACCTCTACCTCGGCACCAAGCTCCTCACGAAGCTCGCGTCTGATAGCTACCTCTAATTCCTCGTCGCCCTCAACGCCTCCGCCTGCGGTCTCAATAACCCTCGCCCGCCCGAAGTCGTCGTCGCGTTCTGCTCTGACGAAGTAAAAATACCCCTCGTCATCAAATACTATTGCCCGCACCACCCGTCTGTCGTGATCGGTGTAGGTAAATTCCCATTCGCCGTCGGTAAGCGACAGCCTTATTTCATCATTCATATTATTTATTGTTACCTCAGCGTTTCATTGAATATAACCTTCAGCACAGAAACGGGAATATCCCGGCCAACAAAGATCTGCAGCATTCCCTTCGGGGTTAGCTTATAGCCCTGAAGCTCCCCCTTGTGGTCGGCTATGGCTCTTGCCTCAATATTGATATGATCAGAGAAGGGAATAAGCCTGACGAAGCTGTCTCCGACACAGTAGCTGGGCAGACTTGCCCATAATATTTCCCGTGGCTCAACCTCTGCAGCCTCGTAAATGATGTCGCGAAGCCTTAGGAACAGCTCTACCGTTTTCTCGGAATGCTTTGATAATATAAGCTCAATTTCAGTATTCATTTTTACTCCTTTCCGACTTTCCCGACACCAAGGGTGTCGCGTATTACTATCACCGTGCCGAGTATCATTATAGCAAGACCGATCAGGTAGCCCACCGTCAGCCTCTCGCTGAAGATCAGGAATGAGAGGAAGGTGCCGATAAAGGGAGCAACGGCGTAATATGCACTCGTTTTAGCTGCCCCGATAATCGCCTGGGATCTGATGTAGAAGAATATGCTCAGTCCGTATGCCACGAATCCAAGCAGCATTGCCAGGGCGAAATAGCCGAGTCTTGCAAAGGATTCACCGAGACATAACGCCACGATAAGCGAGCCGAGCCCGGAGAATATTCCCTTCAGGAATACTATCTGATAGGTGTTTTTGTCCGACAGATTCTTGGTACAGTTGTTTTCCAGTCCCCAGCACAGCGTTGCCAGCAGGACGAGGATGGCACCCCAGGAGAATCTGAAGGAGGCTATGTCCTCAAAGGATAAAAAGAAGCTTGACAGGGTGATAAGCGATATAGCTATCCACATCTGCCGCGAAATAACCTCGCGAAATACTATAAGTGCGATAAGCGAGGTGCACACTATCTCAAAATTGTTGAGCAGTGACGCATTGGACGATGCACTGTCGGTAAGGCCGAACATCAGCAGTATAGGGGCGATAATATCGAGAACTATCATTCCGATAACGTAGGGCAGGTCGCTTTTTTGAATCTTCTTGTTGCCGTCTCCTCCGCGTCCTTTGGTGAACAGAAACATAATACCTATTCCGACGCCTGCACCAAGATACAGATATGATGCCATCATCGTCGGTTCTATATAGTTAAGCAGCAGCTTTGACAGCGGAATATTTATAGCGTACAGCACCGCTGCCAGCAGTGCGAATAAAATAGCCGCGATTTTTTTGTTCATTTTAACCTCGAAAAAGTGAACTTATTATATTACATTATATTATATCACATCCATAACCGAAAGTAAAGCAGGGAATAATAAAAAGGAGGGTAATAGCCCTCCCTTTCGGTAGATTATTCAGCTTTTTTCTGTCTCGCCTTCATCCTGCCCCAGCTTATGAAGCAGTAAAGGTCGTTTATAAGAAACACGGCAAAGCATACTGCCACCGATATATATCGCAGATCACTCAGGCTGGCAAGCACCCACAGTATTATCAGTATAACGTCGTTCGCCGCGTAGGCAAGGGCGAAATACGGGCTTCGTCTGAAGGTCAGATATACGGCTACAAAGCTTGTTGTCACCGACAGCGTGCTCGGTATAATGTTCGCCGTTCCAAAGGCGGATAGAATGAAGTAAAAGGCAAGCGTCACCCCACCGCCGATTGCCCACATCATAATTATCTCACCCCGTCCGATGCTGCCCACCTTTACCTCTGTCCGATTTCCCTTGTAGGGATTTTTGAGCCAGGATACCAGGGCAACTATTGCCATCGGCATCGTCATTCCAATATAGGTTATCATCTCGCCGTAGTAGCTAAATGAATAGGATATCAGACCGTACATAAGGCTGAATATTACCATCAGTACCTGACCTGTGGGGTTGCCCTTGGCGTTATAGATAAGCGACGTCACGCCTATCAGCGATGCTGCAAGCGTCAGATAATTTACCCTGTCGAACAGTATAAACGACAGCAGTATCATTCCAACCGATACAAGCCACAGCATAATTTCAAATTTCGTAAAATAAGACAGTATTTTCTTCATATCCCCTCAAAAAAAGCATCCGTATACACATCTTCAAAGACCTAACGATGTGTAAACGGATGCCTTGCATCTGCTACCCGGTGGCAGCTTATATTATTAATATTATTATATCATATCCCGAGGTAAAAATCAAGTCTCGGCCCTGCAATTTTTGCAGAATTAACTCTCAAACCAAACGGACACCGCACCGCCCGCCTTTTCGGCCTCAATTATCACGTGTACCGTCACGCCGCCATTAACAAAGCCGCCGACACCCTCAAGAGCTTCACCGCCGACGACTGTAGCAAGCTCAACCCGCTCACCGTCGATATCGTAGCTGAGGCGGATTTCTCCCTTGTCGGATCGCAGGGAATAATTGATCTCACCGCCCTCCCTTGCGGGCTTTATCTTGAAGACCAGCCTTCCGTCCAGAGAGTAAAAGCTGCTTTCACAAGTCGGATCGTAGCCATGTCG